>JBBTZC010000052.1:0-6016 GCA_038078495.1 Patescibacteria group bacterium
GGCGAGACGGTCGAATCTTTCTTGCCAACGGCCGTCAGCTTATAGAAACCGGCTTTAATCGGGTCGGTAATCGTTAGCTCCCAGATCCCTTGATCGCCCACCACCGGGGCAGGGTACTTGTCAGCTGCAAGCGCCAGGTCAGGAGTAAAAGCCAGTATCATCGAGTACCCAGCCGGGCCAGTGCCTTTAACGACAGTACCGGTAAGTGTTCCAGCTTCGATATTATTAGTTGCATCTGGGGTTGTCGTAATGGAAATTATGGCAGGGGTTGCCAGGCTACTGTCTGTTTTGGGTTTAATATTAATCTTGAAGTGGGTTGTTTCGCTCCAACCGTCTTTGTTATTGGCGCGGATATGAAAATAGTAAGTGCCAACTTGATTATCAGCGTACTTGGCGGAACTGTCGGTGGTGGTAATTTTTGCTTCGGGAATAGTATTGGCAACTTGGTTGAAGACGGTTGAGTAACCTGTCGCGCCGTTATCAGGTGCATTCCAGGAAAGCTCGATGGTCGGGATATCGTACGATTCCTCCTGATTGGGGTGGGTGCTGGAGCTAACCGCCACCGATCCGGGCGGCGCTAGGGCGGGAGTAATAGTAAAACTGCTTTGACCGCCACCAGTACCCACTTCGGTGCCGGAACGAGCGAGCCTGGCACCGGTAACTGAAACCGAGCCGCTCCCGGTGCTAGTACCCTTCAGTTTAATTGTGGCAACCGTCAAGTTGCTTGTCGCCGAAACGATACCGACAAATTGGCTCTTATTGGCGGGAGATTTTCCTGGTAACCAAGTGGCCGAACCGGCGGAAAATGAAACAATCGAAACCGGCCCGGAAACGGAAATGGTGCCCTGCAAACTGTCGAACGTGGCGCCGCTAGCTTTAACGGTAATCGTAAAGGTTGTTCCGGCATTGTACTTCCCACCACCCGATGGAGTGATCGAACCTGCGGCAAACGCTGGTTGAGGCAGAGCCAAAATAAACAGTCCGAGGACACCGAGAATTGAGCCAAGCCGACGATTCATCATCCTATCTTACCTTCTTCGTCCAGAACAAAAAACAACCCACCAACGACCGCTCGTCGCTTCCAGCGAGCTCCTCGCTTTGATTCTCGGCCGGTTTTCCGCCTGCAGGCGGAAGCCAAGCAACCGGCCTGCGTAAGTCGTGGTAGATTGTTTTTAGTTTCAGCCATTCTTACCCTTCAAACGAGTTCGCTAACAGCGACAGATCAAGCAGATCAACAACATTGTCGGAGTCGGGGTTTAAATTGAGCCAAGCATCGTCTTTCACTGTCAAGCCCCAGGCATCACTCATATGGGAGACATCCAATAGATCAACCCGACCGCTACCGTTAACATCACCGGTTTTGCGCCGATCGATGGTGATTTTCTTACTTGCCAGTTCGACTCCGTTTGAATCGCGATAATAAACGTAGTAATCAGTCGTCCCGATAGGCGTGTCAAATTCCGTATTCCAACTGGTCGTGCCTGTGTCAGCGATTAGAGTGGTAATAAAGAAGACCCGGACTTCGCTTGCCTTGGTACCAGCAATTTTTATGTGTCCCCGATAGGTCGCCTGCGAGATCGTCTCAGTGTCGTTAATGCCGAGAACCGACCCGCCACCACCAGAGGCACCGACACCAAACCAATCGATCATCAGCCGCCAGAAATTATAATTGCCGTAGCCGACGTGCGGGGTGTAGCGATAAAGTGATGCGGTGGCCTTATTTTTGTAAGTGACGACGTAGTAAGTACTACTCCAGTTATGACTGCGGGAGTAATTGACGTAGTAATGGGTTGAGTAACGGCTCGCCCACCACGAGGCATCCATTCCAGCCGCCTCATAGTTGTAGCGCAACTGCCAAGCCGCCCACTCAACTTGATTGGTGAAACCGGCGTATCTGGCGTTACAGCCACCCGAGTCGGGACAGCCGTAACCCATCGCTTTGTCCAGGGCGTTTTGGGAGTAGTCGGTTCGAGTGATTAGGCTCTGTTCTTTCTGGAGAGTTACAAGTAGCGCTCGAGGACTGACGGTACCAGTTGAGGAGTTGATGGTGATGCCGTTTAACGATCCCGAAGCCTCGCCCGATCCGTGTGCTGCATCGTAGATTATCTGGGCTGCCGATCGGCCACCGGCTCGATCACCAAGCTGGTTTGATGGAGCGCTTGCCAGGTACCCGCCTTTGGAATTAAGAAAGGATTGGATTGCGGTGGGACTCATGGAATTAACAGCGACAAAATCCGCGTCACCGACGAGAAAGTTATAATACTGGCCGTTTATGTAATTTTCGCTAGAAGTATCAAAGGCCAAACCTTTTTCAACTGGAGTAAAAACCCCAATCATCGTTACTGTGGCCACTACCAAACTAACCGCTCGTCGCAGTTTTGTCATACCCCCATCCTACCTAGTCTCTTGGGAGATACAAGGAATTAAACTACAATATCGCTATGTCCGAAAGCCGAAAACTCGTTGCCAACGCCGGTATCCAGATTATCGGCCGATTTTTAACTCTTCTGATCAGTCTTGTAACACTTAGCTACATCGCTAATCACTTACTGTTTGAGGGCTCGGCTCTCAAGGGTTACGGTCAGTACACTATCGTCCTAACTTACATTTCGATCATCGGTGCGACTGCTGATTTAGGCTTATTTACGTTGGTAGTCCGAGAGATAACTGGCAAGCGACCGGAGGTGGCTGGCCGAATTGTCGGCAGTGCGTTAGTTTTCCGATTTTTGCTCATGCTAGCCACCCTGTTAATACTGGGGGGATTGTATAACTTCCTCCCTTACGACGGAGTTGTTAAGCAGGGCATTATACTTGGTGTAGTTATCGCCTTCCTGATGCTTTTTTCTCAGGCAATCGCCACAATTTTTCAAGCTAACTACCTATCTGGACGAATCGTAGTTTCAGAAATAATAGGTCGGTTAGTGATGGCAATCCTAACAATATATTTTCTTCGCCAAGGACTGGGATTGATTCCCGTTATCGTGGCCAACCTTATCGGCAACGTCGTACTTTTGGTTGTCAGCTACCTACTCAGTCGGACAGTCTCGCCTATCAAGATTCAATTTGACTTCTCGCTTTGGAAACAAACCTTACCAGAATTTTGGTCAATTGCGGTCGTGACCCTGCTAGGTCTTGTGCACTTCCGGCTCGACTCTTTGATTTTGAGTTTTTATAAGCCAGTAACTGACGTCGGTATCTACGGGGTTGCCTACCGGATCTTTGATATTATCCTGGTTATTCCAGCGATATTTGCTGCTAACTTGTTGCCGATTTTGACGCGTCTTAATGATACTAATCGTAAGACCGAGATAGCACAGCTGATTAAGCGCTCAACAGGCCTACTGTTTGCTGCTAGCTTTGCTCTGGGAGCGGCTATTATGATTCTAGCGCCCTGGATTATTGTATTTGTAACGAGCGCGGATTTCACTGCCTCGGCCTTACCTTTACGGATTCTAACACCAGCCTTTATCTTTCTGTTTCTAACTACTATTTACGCCGGTACGGCGATTGCTCTAAGAGAACAAAAGCGCCTAATTGGTGGCTACTGCTTGGTGGTTATGGTAGATATTATTCTCAACATAATCCTCGTTCCGCGCTTCTCTTATATTGGAGCAGCGGCTACTACAGTCACAAGCGAGGTGGTACTAATGGTTTACTCATTTTTCTTGCTGACGAAGCTATTACCTATCCAGCTACGCCAACTTCCAATTGGATTAATGACAGTTTTTGCCGTTGCCGTCAGTGTTGCTGGAGTACTGGTTCACCAATTTCTTATCCCAACACTTGATCGATTCGAGAATTTAGGCAAGTTTGGACAAGGAGCGTGGTTGACCCTCACTAGTGGGCTAATAATCTTGTTAGCTTTTGGGATGTTCAAGCTAATATTTAGGACAAAAACAAAGCTTGGTGATAATTTAACTTGATGACTTGCAAGCGCCTAGCTTCTCAACTAGCCCTAGTAATCGCTACCCTCCTGCCGCTTTATTACCTCCGTTTTCATATAGGGGGTCTACCTACTAATTTAATCGAAGTCTTGGTGGTTTTGCAGCTTGTTCTAACAGTTGTGGGTTATCGCCGTCTGTCTCTGCCCAACTTCTGGCCGATCTTGCTGATTGTGCTAGGGGTAGTTCTGGCCAGCTTTTTTGCCCTTGATCAACGGGTAGCATTCGGAATCGTCAAGGGCTGGTTTGTCGTCCCCCTCATCTATTACGCTTGCTTGAATACCGTTTTTCCACCCGATCAGCGCCACGTTTTTATTAGACCCCTACTTATTAGCTTGGTGCTAGTGTCGCTCTACGCGATCGGTCAGTACTTTGGGCTAATTCCTCTACTAAACCACCAACTACCCGAAGCCGAGCAGTATCTAACCCAGGGGCGAGCAATCGGTTTCTTCGAGTCGCCCAACTTTCTAGCAATGTATCTGGTGCCACTTACTCTGCTGGCTGGCGGTTACATAATTCTAATGAAAAAATTCCGCGCTTGTTGGTGGCTTATACTGCCCTTGACAGTAATAGTCCTGTCACAATCTCAAGCTGGGTTATTAGCGCTAGGATTTGGAATTGTTTGGCTTTGGCTCTGGCAGTCGTCCAGGCAAAATACGCCAAGCCGAAGCCAACTAACGGGATGGGCTATCGGAGCGCTTGCGGTTCTCTTGGTCATGTGGCGATGGGTAGATGATCCGGCACGATTGCTAATCTGGAAAAACACTTGGGTGATGATTAGAGAGCAACCAATTTTTGGTATTGGCCCGGGTCAGTTTCAAACCATTTTTTCCTCTCTTAGTGATCAAAGTAGCCAGTATGTCGCTGTGGCTCCTTACGCTCTCCATCCGCACAATCTCTTTCTAAACTTTTACTTATCCGCTGGTTTAGCTGGTTTTACAGGTTTCGTTTGGTTACTAGTTACTTCGGGGCGAGATTTTTTCCGAGAAACCTTCCGTTCCCCGCTGGCTTTGGTAGCTTCGGCCGCTATCGTCGCGGTTCTGGTTCACGGCTTGTTTGACTCGACATATTTCAAAAATGATCTGGCGATAATCTTCTGGTTACTGGTATTCCTTGTGAGCAACGGGTACAAAGAGAGCAATGCGCATCGGGCTTGACCTTCGTTTTTGGCGCTCTGGTACTGGTGGATTGGGGCGTTACAGCCGTAACTTGCTTAAAGAATTACTTCTAATCGACAAAGACAATCAGTACACAGCCATTATCACTCCCGAAGACGAGCCGGAGTTCGATCTTCACGCCCCAAACCTGACCAAACTGGTTGTTCCGATCCCCCACTACTCCCTCTCTGAACAAACAAAGTTACCAAAAATATTAAAACAACAGAACTTTGATTTGGTTCATTTTACCAACTTCAACCATCCGCTTCTTTATCGCCGGCCGTTTGTCGTTACTGTTCATGATCTAATCATGCACCTGTTCCCGACCGGAGCGCAGAAGAGTTCACTTGGGCGCAGGACGGCGTACCGGCTGACGATGAACGACTGCCGCAGAGCGAAAAAAATTATCGTGCCCAGCGTTTCAACGAAAAATGATCTGGTTCGAATGTTAAAGTTTTCGCCAAACAAAATTGCCATAACACCCGAGGGGAGCGAGGGACTTTTTCGCGTCCATACAGATCGGGAGAAAATCGCCGTCAAAGAACGTTTAGGATTGCCAAAAAAGTACCTGTTGTTTGTTTCGCGCTGGGAGGTTTATAAGGGATTGCCAGTCCTCCTGGCAGCGCATGAGAGGTTGTCTCAAAAGTACCCCGAATTGGGGTTGGTCATCTGCGGTAAGCCGGATCGTCAGAATCCTCAAATCGCCGAATTGGTTCGTCAGAAGCAGGCCGGCAATCCTAATATTGTCACCCCGGGGTTCGTTGGCGACGAAGATCTAGCCGCCATCTATTCAGCGGCAACGGTCTATGTTCACCCAAGTTGGTATGAGGGTTTTGGTATTATGATATTGGAGGCGTTCGCCTCGGGTGTACCTGTGGTTACCAGTAATATCTCCAGTTTGCCGGAAGTAGTCGGCGA
>JBBTZC010000053.1:0-3618 GCA_038078495.1 Patescibacteria group bacterium
CCCGCCGCTTTTGTGTCGATCGCCTCTTGACAATAGTTCACCTAAAGATTAACTTGAGCATAAGATGAGAGAGAAGGTTATTGGCTTAAAAGAGCTGCGCCAAAATATGGATAAATATGCCGCCCAGGTTCAAATGGGTCGGCCGATTACCGTTTTCAAGCGTTCCAAGCCCTTATTTAAGCTGATCCCTGTTGATGATGACGATGATGCCAACTGGGAAACCCTGATCGACTTCCGCAAGTTTCCTGGCTATGAAAACGGTATAGATGCCGAGGAGCTACTGATGCGTCTCCGAAAACTAGATGGACAAAGTCGACAAGGCCCTAAAAAAACTAATCAGGGTTGAGCTCCGGCAAGCTGTTGGGGCAATTGAGAAGATAACAGCCAATCAAGTTCAGGGATTGGATATCAAACAACTATATGGGCACAAAGACATTTTTCGTGCTCGAGTTGGTGGTTTGAGAATTATTTTCCACAGAGTCAAGAGCCGAAACCAGATTACTGACATTGCCCACCGGTCTGAAAAAACGTATCGGGACGTTTGAAGTCCCCGGGATTGAATAGCAATTTGCCGAACAAATTAATATTGCTACTCTATAATCCATGACCCAGGCCGAAGCGCTCGACATTCTCAAGACTGGCCAATCCGTGTTCTTGACTGGCGAACCGGGTAGCGGCAAGACGTACACAATAAATGAATATGTTAAGTACTTGCGTTCGAACGGAATCGAGCTAGCCATCACCGCCTCCACCGGCATTGCCGCTACACATATCGGTGGAATGACGATTCATTCCTGGTGTGGTATTGGCATTAAAAGTACGCTCTCAAAATCCGAGCTTGCCAATATTGTTAGTAACTCTCGTGTTGCCAACCGGATCAGGAAAACTAAGGTTCTAATCATCGACGAAATCTCGATGCTCTCGGCTGAAACCTTCACAACTATTGAACAAACTTGCCGGGCTATTCGTACTTCCAAGATTCCCGGTTCAGCTCATCTACCTTTTGGTGGCATGCAGGTGGTGCTCGTTGGTGATTTTTTCCAGCTCCCACCCGTTACCACCCGCCGGGTGGAACAAGAGGCGCAAACATTTTTTAGCGACGAAGTCACCAGTCAGTTTGCCTTCACTTCACCCTCCTGGCAGGAACTAGACCCAACTATTTGTTACCTGCTCGAACAGCACCGCCAGGAAGATATCTCGTTTCTTAACGCCCTCAATGCCATTCGCCGCAACGCTATAACCGATGAAGAGCGCCAAACTTTCACTGCACGCATTGTCACCACAGTGCCTACGACCATCGTTACGAAGCTTTTCCCCCACAACTCTAATGTCGACCAGGTTAACGAAACTGAGCTGAATAAACTGCCAGCCACTGCCAAAACTTTCGTGATGCAAAGCCGGGGAGCGCCGCCGCTCGTCGATAGCTTAAAGCGCCACTGTCTATCGCCAGAATTCCTATCATTAAAAATCGGCGCCAAAGTGATGTTTACCAAAAACCATCCTGATCGCAAATACGTTAACGGCACGCTCGGGCAAGTGGTGAGCTTTTCGCGCGAAAATGGCTGGCCGGTCATCCAGACACGTAGTGGCAGAATGATTGTGGCTGAAATTACCGAGTGGGCGATCGAAGACGGCGACAAGGTGTTGGCGGCAATCAGCCAGTTTCCTCTGAGGTTGGCCTGGGCAATTACAGTGCACAAAAGTCAGGGGATGTCGCTTGACGCCGCCGTGATGGACTTGCGACAAGCATTCGAATTTGGCCAGGGCTATGTGGCGCTCTCTAGAGTGCGATCGCTCGACGGTTTGTATCTGCTCGGGTTTAACGAACGGGCGCTGGAAGTTCACCCTGAGGTTTCAACAGCCGATGCCCAGTTTCGCGACGCCTCGGTCTTGGCAATTCGCCAACTCAAAAATCTTGAGCCAGCAGTCCTAGCTTCCCGTCAGGCTGAGTTTATTAAAAGTTGCGGTGGGGCAGCGGGCGTCAAACCGGCTCAAGACACTACTAAAGTCCCAACTCACGAACTCACCCGTCAGTTATTGGTTGAACACAAAATGGCTATCGCCGATATCGCCAAACATCGCGGCATGACCGTCGGTACAATCATCGGTCACCTGGAAAAATTGACCAAAGAAGGTGCGATCACGGCCGACCCAAATTTGCTGAAAATAAAACCGAGATTTGACCGATTTCAGCCGATCAAAACCGCCCTGCTGGCTATCAGAGCTAGAGAAGGGGAGATGTTTCTCTCCCAAACCCGCGAACTTCTTGGCCCCGATTACTCCTTCAATGAAATCCGCTTAGTGAGATTATTCCTGCAAGTTTTGGTATAAACAGATAACCGAAAGGTTAGTTGAAAATAAGAACTGATGATACCGATATATAATCTAGACAAAATTAAGTTTACTACCGATGCGCCAACTTTTGAAAAAGCGATTGTGCTGTATGAGGGTGGAAAAGTTACTCAATTTGCCGAAGAGGGCGAAATCTTTTCAGCAGTGGTCTTGGGAACCTCTCCTTACCGTGTTTGGGTAAGCGCCAAGCGCTACGACTCTGCCCACTGTGACTGTTACCTTGGCCAAAACGATACACTTTGCAAACATATGGTAGCGGTGGCGATTCGAGCTATCACCGGCGGAAAACCGCTATCTGATGATGATAAACAAAATTATTCAGAACCAAAATGTAGCGGTCGGCGGGGTGAGGTTAGTCCCGACGAATTAGCGTTAGTCAAAAAGGGTATCACTGACGCGCTTAGGTATATAAAACCCTACAGAGGCCCGTCGCGTATCTGGTTTTCTTATCAAAATACCCTATCGGAAGGTTGTAACCGACTATCGAAAATCGTTTCTGAACTGCCGGTCAGCCAACAGACGGCGCAGATATTAGTCGAACTGCTTCTGCGTCTTGATGAGAAACTTTGCCGTGGTGGCGTAGATGATTCCGACGGTACGGTTGGCGATTTCATGCAGGGAGTGGTTCAAGTATTGGAGGAGGGCGCTAAAGTTGACCCAAGTTGTATCAACGCCTTTCATACTTTGGTGGGCCGAAGCACCGCCTTCGGTTGGGAAGAATCGCTCGTAAAATTGGTGCAGAGAAACGAAAAAACGTGAATTTGAGCTAATTTTCACCAATATTCACGTCTAAACTACAATTTAGCGTGAATATTCATCGAACCTTTCCCGACCTGGATTTGGGGAGTAGAATTAAGTCAAATGGCAACCGAGATAAAGCTAGAGCAAAAAACTTTGGGAAGCGGCGGATAAACTGCACGGTAATGTTACTTCGTCAGGATGCATGGGGATATAAAAACTAGTACACAAAGCTTGACATGAAGTATACTAAGTGCTTATATAGTATATATATGACAAAGGGCGGTGAACGATGCAAAAAATAGAAATTGGCAAGATTATGAAACAGCCAGGGGGCTTCGAAGCCATCATACCAAACAAGTTTCCCCAAGAAGCTATGTTTAAGCTATCGCCTAGCTTGGCAGTTAAACTTGATCGAGCCACACGACTGGTGGGGAAACTTGATGGAATAACCCACACACTACCTGATGTTGATTTCTTTCTTTCGATGTTCGTATTGAAAGACGCTACATCTTCAGCTCAGATCGA
>JBBTZC010000054.1:0-1059 GCA_038078495.1 Patescibacteria group bacterium
AAGACAATGTTCATGTCCGAGTCCGGGTCTGTAAAGAAAACGGACTGTTGGCAGATTCATCAATTCCCGATGAGCTAGCGGAAGAGAGAACTTATACCAATGTCCATTCAGAAAAACCAAACCTTCCCAATTGGGAAGGACCCGTACTGGCGTGGGCAGTGGCTAACGGTCTTAATAATCGCCCACCGACTGAAAAATGCCAATCCGGTAGTGTCCAACCTAGCGTCGAGATCATTTCACCAACAAATAATCAAGCCGTATCGGGCTTGTTCACGATTAGTGCCATTGCTTCGGCGTCTAGCGGTGTGGAGAAAGTTGAATTCTCCATCGATAGCATCGGCATCGGCACTGCGACATCCTCTCCTTACGAGATTAGCTATAACGCGGCCAATCTTTCCGCCGGTAGCCATAAGCTTTTCTCTACCGTAACGAGTAATAGCGGTTCAACCGCCTCTAGCGAGGTTATCAACTTTACCGTTTCCACCGACAGCACGTCGCCTGACGAAATAGACAATCTTCAGGCAACCTGGGGAGGTGGCTCAATAGCGTTCACCTGGAGCAATCCGAACGATACTGATTTTAAGCTGGTAAGGTTAAAAGTGTATACCGGTCCGTTATACACCAAGCTCTACCGGACAGTAGAAATCTCCAAACCAGCCAACACGACAACCTTAACTGGTTTATTTGGGACTTTTAAATTTGTCTTTCACACCGTTGATACTTCCGGAAACCAATCACCGGGAATTGAAAGATATTATTCTCCCGGTGGCCCGCTCTAAGTTTCGGACACATTGGGTTGATCATTCTCGTACTCCACCACGGATATTTCACTACCGGAATGTTTTAGATCTATTAATTGGAATTGCACGGTGTTCAAGCCGTTCCAGTTATTTTCAATTAAGTGTCCCGCTACATCAGCCCGGTTGGATTTATGAATATTAAATTTATCCGCCATCGAGAAACCAATCGCTTGAATTTCCTTAGAGTCTTTGACCAGAGAGAAACGCAAATGCTTCTTTGATTCTCCTATTAATTGGGCGTTTCTGATTTCAACGTCCT
>JBBTZC010000054.1:1069-9487 GCA_038078495.1 Patescibacteria group bacterium
AATAATAAAAGTGGGCCGAGAGTTCCCCAGTCCGTGTGGTTCAAGCGCAGACAGAACTTTTGCCCGGGCAAGAGTTGCGTTATCTAGAGCCAAGAAGTCATCAGCTTTCAGGATGGGTTTTGGCAGGATTCCCTTAAAATGTTGCTTGGCGTGTTTTTTTAAATTCCGAGATAGTGCTTCCCATTCTTTTTGCTTAACTGTCAATCCGGCGGCCTGACGATGTCCCCCAAACCGTTCGAGAAGGTGACGAGTCGACGTTAGGGCGTCTATGATTGGGTAATCTCCTATCGAACGAGTACTAGCAACGATCTGGCTGTCGGAGAGACTTCCTACCACGACCGGTCGGTAATACTTCTCCGCTAGACGACCCGCCACCAATCCTACGACACCCGAGGGCCAACCTTTCTGACAAATCAGAAAAACAAAATCATCAGATTTGTTCTGTTGCCATATCTGTGACTGGGCTTCCGCTAACACCGTCTCAACCAGGCTTTGTCGTTCTCTGTTTAATTTTTCAATTTTGTTAGCAAGCTCCTCCGCTTTAATCGGATCAACTGTAGTCAGAAGATCATAAACCGGTCTATTATCTCCCAATCGGCCTGCCGCATTGAGTCTGGGTCCGATCGTAAAACCCAAAGTTCCGGCGTTTAACTCTTCGATTTTTACGCCAGAGAGTCGGATTAAGGCAACCAACCCCGGTCGTTTAGTCTTTTTTAAAACTTTCAATCCAAAATCCACTAACGGCCGATTCTCATCACGCATTACCATCATGTCTGCTACCGTGGATATGGCAACTAGATCTAATTGCCATTTAAGAAATCCCTCTGTTAGTTGCAAGGGGAAATCTTGCTGGAGGGCTTGGGCAAATTTAAACGCTAACGCGCAACCACAGATGTTAGGAAAGGGGTACTTTGAACCTTGAAGGAACGGATCAACTATCGCTTCAGCTGGCGGTAACTCCCCTTCCGGCGGCAAATGATGGTCAAGGATTATCGTTCGGACACCTAGTTTTTTTAGTTGCTTGATAGTTTTCACAGAAGTCACGCCGGTATCGACGGTAATCAGTATTTTTGCCTGTTGGGCAATTGAATCAACAAAAGATTCGCTTAAACCGTAGCCGGTCTGACGAGTGGGCAAATAAACTTCATAAATCAAACCCAGTTTTTGGCAAACCGAAGCCAAAAGGGCGGAGGCGGGAGTTCCGTCCGCATCATAATCACCAAAAATTGCTACCGGTAGTTTATTCCTTACCGCTTCAACTATCAGAGCTCGAGCTTTATCCATCTGGGGCAATAAATTTGGATCGTGGAGATGGGTTTGATAATCCATTACCAGTTTTGATGAGTCGATCTGCCTGATACGACACAGATGCTCGATTATAGAATCATCTGCGTGACGTCTGTAAACCTGCCATTTTTTTATCACCATCATTTTGTATACACATACCCCTGTACCCTAACATCAACACGCTCGGAAATACTATCTCCCTTAGTCGCTAGGATGAGTGCCAAAGCTTCCACTTGTGAGTCAGCATTTCCTGAAAGTAAGAAAAGACCGTTAATTGGGTTCTTGCCAGGTCGTTCAATTACCACCGTAATTTGGTACATAGACTCATTTAACAGCAGTTTTGTCACGGTAAGCTGTTTTATTAATAAAAGCTCCACAAGGCGCTTATACTGCATTATTATTTCTGGGCTAGCGACAACTGAACCAGGTTTGACGGGTTGGCGAAGCGTATCTTCAACCACGAGGGTGTTTGATTGGGTATCCGTATGCGTCGCGAACAACACTCCGTTTTTATCAACCGAATATCGTGTTCCTTCGGACTCCCAAATAATTTCAGCCTTGCGAAGCGTCATATCGCAACGGAGAGTAGCCGGTAATCCACGCCGACAATCAAATTTGTCAACGGCGAAATCATCCTTAGTTCTGCTTATCATCCTCGAGACGGAAGAGGAGAAAATAGATTGTCCAAGTAGAGCATTCAGATCTTTGGTGATTCTCTCACTTTGGTCGCCTCTAAGCTCCACCGCCTTAAGACGCCACATTGGCAACCGTCCCAAAAGAAACACTGTTAGAATTAGTGCTACAACAATTAAGATAGCTCGCCAGGATTTATCTAAATATTGACGCTTATTAGAACTAGTCGGGGCAACATAACTACTGCCAAAAAGTTTTGGATTCCTTGCGCCTCGTTTCATTTTTTAGCGGTTATTTGCGCCTTCACTAATATTAGCAAATTATTGGATCTCTTCCTGCAACTGTTGGAATATTTTATACACGTCACCCGCCCCCAACAAAAGGACAACGTCTCCTTCACCAACAGAGCCAGCGAGTAATTTTGCAACTTCTTTGGTCGTCGGACGATATTCCATATCTGGTTTCAGGGGATGAAGCGTTTTAATCAAGTCCTCAATCGTCACATAACCAGATTTTTCCCGAGCCGAAGCAAAGATATTCAATAGTATCACCTTATCCGCGGCAGTTAGACTCTCGGCAAATTCTTTTAAGAGCTTACCAGTTCGGGAATAGGTGTGGGGTTGGAAAACAACGATGATATTTTTTGTCGGATACCGGTGGCGAGCGGCTTCAATGACTGCACTAATGGCCGTCGGATGATGAGCGTAATCATCAATCACGATTGCTCCGTTGTAATCTCCGAGAACCTGAAATCGCCGCATCGGTCCGACAAATTTGCGTAACGCTCTGGTAATAACCGACTCAGTGACTCCGAGCTGACGCGCTGTAATGATAGCGGCCGTAGCGTTTAGGGCGCTATGAACACCAGCCAATTTAGTTGTAAAAGGACCAATTTTCTTCTCCTCATGTAAGATACTAAATGAAGTGATATCCCCTTCCTTTATGTCGATCACTTGGTATTGAGAGGAGGGATCGAGACCATAAGTTAAACAGGTTCGATCGACCCGTCGGCTGACTAATCGGCGTACCAGTGGCCAGTCGATACAAGCAATAATTGTCCCATCACGGGGTATCTTAACGGAGAGGCGATAAAATGCCCTATACACCTCCTCCGCCGTTTGATAAACATCGGGGTGATCAAGCTCAATACTGGTGATAATAACGTGTTTCAAAGGATAATCTAAGAATTTCGGTTCAATGCTTTCCTCGCTTTTTTTATACTCGTCTGACTCAACGATAAAGTATTTGCCTTGGCCGATATGCCCGTTGGCTGGTAGCCCCGGCACATACGGGGCACCGATCATATAGCTTGGCGCAAAACCGGCTTCTTGCAAAATAAAAGCCAGTAAGGCCGACGTTGTCGTTTTCCCATGAACTCCGGCTACCCCGATACCTTCGAATTTTGCCATTAATTCTCCTAGAATCTCCGAAAAAGTTCTGATCTCGAGACGTTGCTTTCTTGCTTCTTTAACTTCAGGGTTGTTCAGATCAAACGCGGCAGATAGAACTACTCGTGGTTTATCTTTAATGTTTTTGGCGTCGAAACCGCTGTGGATGACTATACCCATTTCTTGGAATAACTTTTCTCGGGCTTCAGTCGAGTAAGTTTCTTCAAGATCACTTCCAGTAACAATGTAACCTAGTTCTTTTGCCATCAGTGCTAGGCTTGACATGCCAACACCCATAATCCCGATAAAATGAAGTCGTTTGTCGGATTTAAAATTTGTTGTCATTAGTTCGTATCCTTTTGCAAGATTATTTCGACGATTCTTTCTACAGCACCAAGTTCGTTAAAGTATTGGAAGAGGCGATTACCAAGATTCTGAAGTTGAGTTTTATCAGCTAAAAGTCGGCTAATATCTTCGAAAAACTTTTCTTTTGTTAACGAGCTTTCCACTTGCAAGATTGCCCCACCAGCAGCTTGGAGATGCTTGGCGTTTGCCAGTTGGTGATCGCCTGCGGAGTTTGGCAATGGAATCAGATACATCGCCTTAGAAAACAGAGCCGCTTCAGCGATTGTCGTGGCGCTAGAGCGACTGACAATCAAATCAGAGTTTTGAAAATAATACGGTAACTCGCGGGTGATAAAGGCAAACGGGCGGTAAGCATTAACAAATTTCCTGCTCATTCCCTGGGCGATATTCTTGTGGGCAGAAAATTCCGCCTCACCCGTGATATGCACAATGTCTGTAATCTGAATTAATTGAGATAGATCTTCACGAATAAGCCGATTAATCGCCATAGATCCCTGCAACCCAGCGATAACAAGAATTAGCGGCCGTGACTTTTTTACGGCTTTTAAATGGGCCGCTAGTCGTAAGGTACGACGAATCGGAATACCAACCTGTTCAAAGCGTTTATCATAATTCGGAAAAACTAAAGGTGAAAAAGAAGTCAATACTTTCGAAGCAACCCGGGCCGATATTCGATTTGTTAACCCCATTACTGAATCCGATTCGTGAATGATAATACGGCGACCCAATAATTTTGCCGCCAAGACTACTGGCAAGGCAACATATCCGCCCTTACTAAATATTACTTGCGTGTGAGTTTTTATTAACAAGATTAGGGCTTCAAAAAATCCTTTTATAAACCGGCCTAAATCAATTACGTTCCAGACGAATGCCGTTGCGTTCCAATATCGACGCCATTTTCCGGCGCTGATGGCGCGAAACTGCCAGCCATATCCATCAACTATCTCTTTTTCCTTCCCGGAACGCCCACCAACAAAAATAAACGGTATTTTCCGACTAGCCAGCTCCTCCCCTAGAGCGACTAAGGGAAAAATATGCCCCCCTGTTCCACCCCCAACTAACAAAACCGGATATTGTTTTGTCATGTTGTTTCCCGAGACGTGTTAGTAAGAATTCCAAGTAATGCCATGCTCACAAGTAGAGACGTACCACCATATGAGATAAGTGGCAAGGGTACACCTGTCAACGGCAGTACGCCGAGCATCCCCCCAATGTTAATAATCATCTGTCCGATGATTGCCGTTGTCACGCTAGCCGCTAAGAGTTTTACGTACCGGCTGTTGGCGGCAAGTGTTATTAGATATCCGCGCCAGGCAAGATAGAAATATGCCAGCAAAACTAACATCGTTCTAACAAATCCCAATTCTTCCGCAATGACGGCAAAAATCGAATCATTATGCGACTCAGGCAAAAATGAGTACTTACTCGTCCCTTGGCCAAAGCCCACGCCCCATATTCCGCCGGTACCGATTGCAATTTGCGCTTGCGTACCGTGATAAGCGCTGCCCAACCTATCTTCTTGGGAAGTATTCTGATTGAGAAATGCCGTTAGTCGTGAGGCTCGATACGGGGCAATGTAGATAATCAGAAGTAGAGCCATTAATCCGACAATTAATAGCGCCCCATATTGCCAGATATTGGCTTGGGCGATAAAGAGTATCGTCAACGAGGCGATAATAATAACCAGTGCCGTTCCCATATCGGGTTGAAGAATAATTAGGCCGACCACTAAACTCAGGACACAAACAAACGGCATTAAGGTTTTAAGTGGACTTTCGATGTCTCTTTCTTTGGCTGCCAAATTTCCAGCAAAATACAGAATTAATAGTAATTTAACCACCTCAGCCGGTTGAAAGCGCAAAAAACCGATATCAATCCAACGATGAACGCCAGCTATTTTTGGCCCGATAATGGGAAAAAACACCAGCAACAACAATACTAGGGAGATTATCAAAAATAGGTTTCGTCGTTGATAGAGTTTTTCTAGAGGTACTTTCATAAAATAAAAGAAGACGCCAGCACCAATAATCCAGGCCAGTAACTGTCTAATAAAAAAGTAGTATGAGTTCCCGGTCGTTTGGGCGGCCTGAACTTGCGAAGACGAAAGTAGCATAATTAGCCCAAAAACTGACAAGCCTAGTGTTAGGATCGGTATGACCGGATCTATCTTGCGTCGGAGTTTAAATTGATTTAACTGCATCTAACTTAAGACTAATTCTTTAAACTGATCACCTCTGTCAGCAGCGTTTGCAAACATATCCTTACTAGCACAAGCCGGAGAGAGCAAAACCACGTCGCCTTTTTGAGCAATCTTTTTTGCAATCTCTACGGCATCATGCAGACTTTCGGATGTGGTAACAGTAATATCTTGAGCAAAATGCGATAGAGATTCTTTAATGTTTGGGGCTTCTTGCCCGATGAGAATCGCTTTTTTTACCGTTGAGTGACCAACTCTTCGAGCCAGTTCATCAAAGGACGCTCCTTTGGTCGAACCGCCAGCAATCCAAATAATCGGTTGCTCGAAAGTACCGATAGCGGCTATCGCTGCTTCTGGCGCAGTAGCATACGAGTCGTCAACATATGTCACATCGTTTATTTTTGCGAATTGTTCTAGGCGATGCGGCAGGGGTCGGAAATTGGCAATACCTTGGGCTATATCAAGATCACGACAATTGAATATCTTGGCGGTAGCAATGGCAACCGAAGCATTGAGGAAAACATGTTGGCCACGTAAACCCATTTCTACCAGATTAATTAAGGCTTGAGTGTGTGATTGGACTATGCCTTTTTGATCAACAAAAAAATCGGCTTTTTCTGTTATTTGAGAAACAGAGACTTTTTTGGCTTTGGAAATTTGCGCGACACTAATTGTGTAGTCGTTATCGGCAACGTACACGAGATAATCGGTGTTTGACTGATTAATGGTGATCTGGGCTTTGGCGGCAACATAATCATTAACGGTGGCGTGGAAATTAGGGCTGTCAGTTGAAAGGGGTTGGAGATGATCGTTCTCGGTAATAGCTAAAACAACGGCAATGTCTGGCGAGTGCTGCAGATCTTCCAGCTGGAAACTTGATAGCTCAAGCACGATGATCGTCTCTTTGGTCAAGTCGTTAAAAATGTCAAAGATCGGTCGGCCAATATTGCCGGCCACTACAACTTTTTTACCTGCCGCATCCAAGATCGAGCCAATCATTGTTGATGTCGTCCCCTTGCCTTTGCTGCCAGTTACGCCAATAGTTCGCGATTTGGTGAGCGTTAAAAAGAGATCGATTGCCGAACTAACTGCCGGTTTCTTATTAAGATTTGCCAATGCTTTTTCAACAGTCGCTACTGGGAAGCCTGGCGAGCGAAATAATACGTCGAATCTATCTAGGGTGGTTAAATAGTCGTCGTTGGTTGCGAGTAATAATTTAGGAAATGTTTTCTTGACGCTCTCCGCTCGCTCCTGATTCCACTCACAGACTGTAACCTCCGCACCGTGACGTAATAAATGCGGAATCAAACTAGTATTTTCCAGCGCTGAGCCCAATAGCGCCACTTTACTACCCGCAAAATCCTGCCACGAAGTTATCTGCATGAAGTAAGTATGCCAGATATGGGGTGAGGAGACTAGATATTCCAGTCGACGTCCTCGAGCGGTTTCCGGGTTAATAGTTATGCTAAACTTGTGACAGTAAGAACCTTAAGGAGGCTCTACGTGATAGACACCAAGGCCATTCTTGAACAGCTACATTCAAAAGAAATGTCGATCAAGGAGCTCAGCGAGTTGCTTGAGACGCTGTCTGAGGAAGATCGTCAAGCAATGTCAGTAGCCGTGAAAGATAATCTTCGAAAGGGACTCCAGGACGGTAGCCTTTTGAGGGACGTATACGAACGAGCTCGACCAGCAATCGAAGCTCACGACCTAGCATTGAGATACGACGGTTCTTCGGGAAGGTATCGTATCTGAAAGACCCTGCGTGACCCCGCACGACCAGAAGTGGTACGGCGGGATTTTTTATAATCAGCCGAAAAACCGCAAGCCATGACCCATCAAAAGCAGGTCAGCGAGCGGTTTTCAATAAAAAATACCAGATAAACTCTTGACTTTCTCGGGTAAATAGTGTAGAGTTCTTCGTATGGTACTTAACATCACGACTTCTGACGTTCCGCTTACTAAGACGTGGTTGCTCGAGCAGCTTGGAAAACTGGAAACTTTCCAATATGAGGCCGAGGGAGGTATGCACCCGCATATCCACATCGCAGACGAAGACTCCAATCTTGGAATCAACTTCTTATTCGTTGTGACGGATGACTATTTCTCCGGCGGTCGGGACGGCACTACGTTCCAACAGGTCGTCTTCGAGAATGCAAACGTCACCTACATCGTACCCAACATTCCTCCCGAAGGCGTATCTGGTCTGCTCATTTATCCGAGCAGGGACAGTCGCGATGGGAAGTTTGGGGACTATCGGTCCGAATGGACCAAGGGAACGTGGATGGACGGCCTCGTCGCGTTAGCGAGGAGTGTCACCTCCCGTTCTTTCGGACTCGGTTCCGAGGAAAGTCAACGCGTCAGCCAACTCTTGGACGAGCTTGCGAGCATTGCTCCGCAGCCCGCTCAAGTCGAGGTTAGCGCCTAAGCTTTTCGAAATCCGAGACCCTTCCCGCCTACCAGCACTGGTACGGCGGGATTTTTTCTATCAATAACCGAAAAACCGCGAGCCATGACCCATCAAAAGCAGGTCAGCGAGCGGTTTTT
>JBBTZC010000055.1:0-9355 GCA_038078495.1 Patescibacteria group bacterium
GTCAATAGTAACGACATCGATTCGGATATTTTCGCTTTTATATTTCATCATTAGTTCGTGAGATAGCAAAATTAATTTCTCGCGCTTACGCGACGTAATCATTTCGATAGCCGAGCCTTGCGAATCCGATGTTTTGGCTTTGACCTCAACAATTACCAGCGTCTGACCGTCTCGAGCCAAAATATCGATCTCGCCGAATTTAGTTCGGAAGTTTCTTTTCAGGATCCGGAACTTCTTCTGTTCTAGATACTCCGTCGCCCAACTCTCCGCTTTCGCTCCCAACGCTTTCCCCTGATAACTCATCTGGCTTATCTTGGCTGGTTTCAAGCGTTTCGGCAATAACAGATTCCTCTACAATTCCTTCTTCGTGCCGTTCCTGCTCTTCGGCTACAGCTTCTTTTTCGGCCTTTATCTCTTCCCAGATCGTACCCTCAACGCCTTTGTCTTTAAGTTTAAATCTTCGAGAAAGAGCGTAGCCACGAACAAAATTAAGTTTGGCTCGGCGAACTTTACCGGATTTCACACGTTCAACTTTGGTTACCCATGGCGAGTGCAAGGGAAATGTTCGTTCAACACCGATACCGTCAACAACCTTACGAACAGTAAACGAGCCTTGGAAAGATTTAGTTGCCTTAGTTCCAATAACCAAACCTTCAAAAATCTGGATTCGTTCTTTACCGCCTTCACGGATTTTGTAGTGAACTTTAACTGTTTCGCCAGGACGGACATCAGCAACCTTGTCCTTCATCTGCGTCGCCTGAAACTTATCAATTACTGCGCTATTCATTGTAATTATTTTACGAACCCCAAAGAGTAAATCGAGGATGTAATCGTTCTCATTTAACTGAAACAAAGGTTTTAAGAGATCTGTTACCGGCAAAGTTAACAACTTTCTTCTCTGTGAATTCAACTTCGCCGTCTTTAACAGCGAAAATTGTGTCGTCGTTACCAACCATAACACCGTCACCAGTGAAATACTTACTACCTCGCTGACGAACAATAATCATGCCTTTTTTAACAGTTTGGCCGCCATAAAGCTTTACTCCCAGTCGTTTAGACTGTGAGTCTCGGTTATTCTTACTAGAACCCTTCGCTTTGGTATGCGCCATTAGTAGAGAAAATTATATCGAATTTCTTGAGGAGCGTCAATTGAATATCAGTGAGACTGCCAAGAGTAAGACTGTTTTACTAATAGCTAAACATCCCCGTAAGCTGCTTAGCTTTTGAACTGGAAGCCAATGTCTCTACGGAATATCTTACCCTCGAAAAATATCTCGTCTGCGTTTCTGTAGCCCTTTTCCAACGCTTCCTTTAAATTCCTCCCCGTTGCCGTGACATTCAATACCCTGCCACCAGCGGTGAGGACCCTGTTGCCTTCTAGCTTGGTTCCGGCATGAAAGACTACCGCATCCTTACTTGAGATCTTTTCGATTCCCCCAATTTCCAGGCTCTGTTTGTACTCCCCTGGATAGCCGAGAGATGCTAGCACAATACAAGCAGCTGCTCCTGTTTGCCATCTGAGCTTAACGCCCCCTAGTCCATTATCAGTTGCTGCTTCCAGAACCTCAAACAGATCATTTTTCAGTAGCCGCATATATACTTGTGTTTCTGGGTCACCAAAGCGCGCATTAAACTCTAGAACCTTTGGACCATCACGAGTGAGCATTACTCCTGGATATAAACAGCCGGAGAAACTTCTCCCCTCCTTTTGTAGCGCCCTTAAAGTAGCCCCAACAATTTCGCCGATCTCTCGAACCGGCCCAGGCACTGGGCAGATCGTGCCCATACCCCCCGTATTAGGACCGGTATTTCCCTCTCCAATCCGCTTATGGTCCTGGGCCAAAGGAAATAAAAGGAACTCGTTTCCATCACAAACGGCATGAGCCGAGACCTCAACTCCCTCCAGATACTCTTCGATAACTACCCTTCTGTTCGAGTTGCCAAATTCCTCTCCCTGCATAACTGCTGCTAACGCCTTCTCTGCCTCGGAATAGCTCTCACAAATGTGCACCCCTTTTCCCAAAGCTAGCCCATCTGCTTTCACAACCACGGGGAGGGAACTTTCGCGAACGTAGCTTATAGCTGGTTCATAGGAAGCGAATGAGGCATATTTGGCAGTTGGGATGTTGTACTTACTCATGAGTTTCTTCGCAAATACTTTTGACCATTCTATCTCGGCCGCTCTCTTTGTAGGGCCAAAGATTTTAAGGCCGTGCTCCGAGAAGCCGTCTACAATTCCGGCAGATAACGAGTTATCTGGTCCAACAACCGTTAAATCTACTGCGTTTTGCTTTGCGTATTTTACTAACGCGCTGATGTCGGTAGATGAGATTGGAATGTTCTGCGCAATCTGCGATGTACCTGCGTTCCCGGGTGCAACGAAGATATTTCCGACCCTGCTGGACTGAGATAATTTCCAGACTAAGGCGTGTTCACGCCCACCGCCCCCAACAACCAACACGTTTTTCATACTGCCATTATGTTTACTTTAATGGAAACTGTCACGGACGGGTTTCATAATTACTTCAAACTTCCGTTTTGCTAAAAGGACTACTACTTGTTACAACAATAAAGCCTATGAGTAAGCCCAATTTTGTCCATCTTCATGTTCACTCCCACTATTCCTTACTGGATGGCTTGGGTAAGGTGCCGGAGTTAGTCGGTCGAGCCGTGGAGCTTGGTATGCCAGCCCTCGCAATAACGGATCACGGCGTGATGTACGGAGCGATTGATTTCTACCTAGAGTGCCAAAAGCAAGGAATTAAACCAATTGTTGGTGTTGAGGCCTACGTTGCCAGGCGAAAAATTACGGATAAAACTCCTGGTGAGGATACCAAACCTTACCACCTACTGCTTTTAGCCAAAAATTTTCAAGGTTACCAGAACCTCATTAAGCTCACCTCTGCCGCACACCTAGACGGCTACTACTACAAACCTCGAATTGATCGAGATTTGCTTTCCCGTTACAGCGAGGGGTTGATCGCTTCCACCGCTTGTCTGGCCAGCGAAACCTCAAGACTTATTGGGCATAAAGATTTTGATGGCCTTAATAAAACTCTTGGCGAGTACCGGGAAATTTTCGGTAAAGATAATTACTACCTCGAGCTTCAGCACCACCCTTCAATTCCCGAACAACATGTTCTCAACACCCACCTCAAAGACCTGTCAGTTAAAACTGGATTGCCGTTAATAGCCACCAACGATGTTCATTACATAAATTCCGATGATCGGGTCGCTCACGATCAATTAGTTTGTATCCAAACCGGTAAATTAGTCAGTGAAAAAGACCGCATGGTTTATGCGGGAGATTTTTCGCTTAAACCACCTCAAGAAATGCTGGAGGCTTTTAGCGACGTGCCAGAGGCAATTTCCAATACGCTCAAAATCGCTCAAGCAATCAACTTAGAAATCCCGCTCGGTCAAAGCCTACTGCCTCGTTTTCAACTTCCTTCGGGAGAAACTGAGGAGTCGCTGTTGCGCGCTTGGTGCGAGAAGGGATTGCACGAAAGATACGGCGAAATAACAATGGAGGTTCGAGCCCGGCTAGACTACGAACTTGAAACCGTGTTTAAAACGGGATTTCCGGGATATTTCTTAATCGTCGCGGATATGATCAAGTTTGCCCGTTCCAAGGGCATCTATATCGGCCCCGGACGCGGTTCGGCCGCAGGATCTATCATCGCCTACGTGACCGGCATTACCAATGTTGATCCGATCAAATACGGCTTACT
The DNA here is from genome assembly GCA_038078495.1 of Patescibacteria group bacterium. Taxonomy (GTDB): domain Bacteria; phylum Patescibacteriota; class UBA1384; order 2-12-FULL-50-11; family 2-12-FULL-50-11; genus JANLIQ01. The sequence goes on from JBBTZC010000055.1 coordinate 3,732, forward strand.
GTTCGAGCGTTTTTTGGATCTAAATCGGATCTCTATGCCGGATATTGATATGGATTTTGAAGACACTCGCAGAGGCGAGGTTATCGAGTACTTAAAGGAAAAATACGGCGCTAATCACGTCGCCGGAATTATCACCTTTGGGACTATTATGGCTCGCGCAGCCGTGCGAGACGTTGGCAGAGTACTCGGCGTACCTTACGCCAAAGTTGATACGCTCGCCAAACTTATTCCTCCCCCTGTTCAGGGACGACATGTTCCGTTAGCCAAAATGATTTCCGAGGCACCAGAACTAAAAGCAACGTATGACAGTGATCCGGAAAACAAACAGTTACTTGACGCGGCGGTAAAATTAGAGGGTACAATCCGACACGCATCCCAACACGCCTGCGCTATAGTTATCTCCAAGGAACCGCTCGAAAACTACGTTGCCGTCCAAGCCGCCCAAGGCGGTGACGTTCATCAGATTACCCAATATTCCATGCTTCCAATTGAGAAAATTGGTCTCTTAAAAATGGATCTTCTTGGGTTATCCAACTTGACAACCATGCACCGAGCGACCGAAATTATCGAGGCGGTTTACGGCGACAAGATCGACATAGAGAACCTGTCGTTGGACGACAAAAAAACTTTTGAGCTACTGGCGCGAGGCGAAACAACAGGTGTGTTCCAATTGGAATGCCTGTCTGGGGACACCATCGTATCCAATAGCACCATCAGAAGGCTTTACGAGAAACAGTACAACCGGACTCTAGAGTCGGTATATGTTGACGAGGGTAAAGTCCATAGGAATAGAGTTCTCCGGATTTTAAAGGGCCCTAAAAAGCAATTATTCAATTTGATTGCGACAAACGGTTGGTTTATTAAAGCCAGTGCTGACCATCATTTTATGACCGATATGGGATGGAAGAAGCTGTCAGAGCTAGAAACTGGCAACAAAGTCCTTCTTAAAACTAGGGCCAAGCACCTGGTATTCAACACCTGTACGAGATGTGGCTGTCAGATAAGCGGGCAGAACGAAGGGAAGAGTGATTTCTGTTATCGTTGCTCGGCAACCCATTACAGAAACCCTAGTAAACCAATGTCGCGTCAGCGAATCGCTGAAGCACGACATAGGTTTTACGAACATGGTGGTGAACCCTGGAACCTTGGGCTGACTAAGGAAAATAACCGAATTATGGCCTCGACGGGGCGTAAAATCAGCAAGAGTTTAACCGGACAATCCAATATTGATAAGTTTGGGGTCGACCGTGCTGAAGAAATCCGATTACGGATGAGTGCGGCGATGAGAGGCAAAAAAAATCATATGTTCGGTGTTACCCCACCACATCGCCACGGCGGTTACCGTAAAGATCTCGGTCACTATGTTCGCTCCAATTGGGAGGCTGATTTTGCCAGAATTTTGCTTCATCAAGGCCTATCGTATGAATATGAGCCACGGACATTCCCGGTAACTCTGCCCGATGGTTCACCAACTAACTACACACCAGACTTCTATATCCCGTCCCAAGAAACATACTACGAAATTAAGGGCTGGCTTCACGATGATGATCGACTGAAGATGGAGGAATTTCAAAGACAGTACCCTGACATTAAGCTGGTAATCATCGGCGCCACTAAGTTTGCCGAATTTGCCCTGAAATATCGTTCGTTGGTTGCTTGGGAGTGCCCCAGAATTCCACCGGGATTCGATTACGTAACAGTGAAAGAAGTTAGGCCAGCTGGAGCTGAAGACACCTATGACATTAGAATGCAATCCCCGGGCAACAACTATGTTGCTAACGGCTTCGTAGTTCATAATTCCAGCGGTATGCGACGTTACATCAAAGAGCTCCGCCCAACTAAGTTTGAAGATATTACCGCCATGGTCTCACTTTATCGACCCGGGCCGATGCAGTGGATTCAGAGTTTCATCGACCGCAAAAATGGCCTGGAAGAAATCAAATATCTCCATCCTTTGGCCGAGAGCGCCCTGCGCGACACTTACGGCATTCCTGTCTATCAAGAGCAAGTCATGAGGATGTCGAAAGATATGTGCGGGTTTACCGGCGCCGAAGCCGACACCTTGCGCAAAGCGATGGGCAAAAAGATTCCTAAGCTGATGAAGGAGATGAAAGTCAAGTTCATCGACGGCGCGGTCAGTAACGGGGTGTCGAAAGAGCAAGCGACCGATATCTTCCGCCAGCTGGAGGATTTTGCCGCCTACGCCTTCAATAAAAGTCACGCAACTTGCTACGCCATGATCGCCTTCCAGACTGCATATCTCAAAGCTCATTACCCAGACTGTTTTATGGCAGCCTTGATGACAAGCGACTTGGGTGATATCGATCGGTTGTCTATCGAAATAGTCGAGGCTGAACGCCTCGGTCTGACCGTACTGCCGCCAGACGTTAATGAGTCTTTCTCTGATTTTGGAGTTGTGAAACAACGAACAAATTCCGACTCTACCGAGGAGGATTTTGCCGTCGTCAAAGAAAAGAACGCCCTGCGATTCGGTTTGGGTGCGATTAAAAACGTCGGTACTATCCCCGCAAAGGCAATAGTTAAAGAACGTAAAAAAGGCGGATCATATGAAAGTTTGACTGATTTTTTGCAACGAAACAGTACTATCTTAAACAAAAAAATTCTCGAAAATCTTATTAGAGCCGGAGCGCTTGACAGATTTGAGCAACGAGCTCGATTAAACGCGGGAATTGAGTTGCTAACGAAATTTGTCAGCGCCTTTGGTAAGACAGACGAAAGTCAGTTGTCTATCTTTGGCGAAGGGACAGCAAACACAGCGACCCCTCTTCTAGAGTTACCGCAAGTTCCTGTTGATCCGTCAATTTATTTGGTTTGGGAGAAGGAATTACTCGGGCTTTATTTGTCCGATCACCCGCTCAAACAATTTAGTCCTCTGTTAGCGGATATTGCTACTCCCATCAGTGGCCTTGATATTAGCCAGGCCGGTCAGGTAGTGAGGGTTGGTGGTATTATCCAGACGACCAAAAAAATCACCACTAAAAATGGTCAGACTATGGGCTTTATAGAACTGGAAGATTTGACTGGGATGTTAGAGCTAGTGGTCTTTCCCTCCCACTTCCAGGAGCTGACCCACCTCTGGAAGCCTGACACTATGGTTCTGATTGAAGGAAAAATCTCCGACAAAGATAATTCAGTTAAAGTCTTGGTTGATAGAGCCTGGGCTTTGAATGGGCTCAACCCAGTCAACTTACCAAAAAATAACCAGCAATCAGCCGCCAGCCGTCAGCAATCAGCAAATTATCAATCTCCGAAAGCCGACAGCCGAAAGCTGACAGCTGAAAGCTTCATAATCGATCTTCCGCCAGGCGCAAACAAAAAGATGATAGCTCAATTGAAAGAAATCCTCGAGTCCCACCCTGGTTCGCTTCCTGTTGAACTACGAATGATGCAAGGAGCACAGCTAAAGATATTGAGTACCAAACTGCGAGTTGAGCAGTCTCCGGAACTCAAAGAGCAACTGAGCAGTATTCTGAAGAGTAGCTAGACTTGCCTTGGTGTTCGGATTGGTTCTAAAGCTTGTTTCTGTATTTGGACAATTGCCTGTTGTACATCGTACGGATCAGTCACATCCTCGAGGCTCAGCTGGGAGTTATCGGAAGCAGTTTTAATATTAACCGTACCGAAATTAAGCATTGTCCGAACCGGTCCTTTAATTTCAGTTGAGATCTCTTGAATCCGATGGATTTCTGCTTCCGAAATGACCCGACCAAACAAACTGACTTGATCAATCTTAATTACTCTTTGGTTGGTAACGATGTAGTCGCAACCGTTCCACATAAACCAAAAATAGAAGCTATACAGAGTACCGATGATTATAGTTAGGATAATGACAATTGAAGTTATCTTCGACGCTCCAAAACCAAGAAGAGCAATACCAATAATTAGAATAATTACTAACCAAACCAGCATAATAGGCATCAATAGCCAAATGTGTTGTTTGGTAACCAAGGCCACCGTTTCATCAGATCGCTGACCCCGGAAAGAATAAGTGTCAGTATTATCTTTCATGCTTATATGTTCGGCTTTTTACGAGATTGAGGCAAGATAAACAGAGCCATCACGACCATCGTTGCTAGCACCGCCCAGAATTTACCGGTTGTCTGGGTGTTAAGAGCGACAAGTCCGAAGGTAAGGCTAACTGCGTAAAACACTAGTAGTATTGTTTTCTTGCTATAACCACGATCAAGTAAGCGGTGAGTCAGATGACGACGGTCTGCTAGAAAAGGTGACTGGCGATGAATGACCCGACTGACGAATACTACCGAAGCGTCAAGAAACGGTATGGCTAGCACCAGAAAAACTGTCGCTACCTTTCCGCCAGAGATAATCGCTAGAACACCAATTAGAAAACCAAGAAACATCGAACCTGTGTCACCCAAAAACACTTTTCCTCTTAAGTTGTAGAGCAGAAATCCAATCGTCGCACCGAACCCAATAATAGCCAGCATAGCGTTGGAGGGCTGGTTAACAGCAACGTTTACCGATAAGAGAAACAAAATAATTAAGGTTATGGCACTAACTCCTCCAGCAACACCATCGATACTATCTAACCAGTTGATAACATTGCTAATCACTACAAGCCAAATGATAACGAGAAATGACGAGTAACTTCCGATAACAATTTGCTGACCAAATGGATTTGAGAGAGTTGGAATCAAAATACCGAAACCAGTAATAATTACTGCCGCTATAACCTGGCTTAGTAACTTTGTTTGCCAAGGAAGTCCCCGGTAATCATCGATGGCGTTGATTGCACTAAGCCAGATAATGGCTACTAGAAAACCAACTAAATTACGGTCAATTCCAAAGATGGTTGCGTTACCAAAGCCAAGACTTCCATTCGAGAATATTAGAAATAAAACAATCGTAATCAAAAACGCTATCACAATACCGATTCCGCCAACTCTTGGTGTTGGTGTAGAGTGCTCGTCTCGTGGTCTAATAGCTGGTACAAACCAACTTTTTTTGTGACAAAGTGTAATCAACCAGCCGTTGATAATAATTGAGAATATTAAGGCAATTACGGCGCCGAGCCAGTAAACACCAGGCATCAGTTACCAGGTGTTAGACTGATGTACCGTTTGATAATCAACCAGCTCGTCAGGCGTGAACCACAGGGCGATTTCACGCTCAGGGTGTTCGTCGGGATCAGAAGCGTGAACAAGATTACGAACTGCTCGATCGGATTCGTTAGCGTGTAAACGGGTGACATGGGCAAACATCCCACGGATAGTGCCGAAATCAGATTCGTTCGGGTAAGTAGCCCCTGCTAGACGTTTGACATACTCTATCGCTTTAACGCCTTCTACGACCATGGCTACCACCGGACCTGAAGTAAGGAAGTCTATCATCTGGGCTTGAATCTTGTGGCCCTCTAGACCTCTTTTAGTTAATCTTTCTCCCATACCGTCGTAGTGAGCTTCGGCTAATTGTTTATCAGCGGTGGTCATTTTCAGACCAATGATCTTTAATCCACGCTCTTCTAGTTGGGTAATAATTTTTCCAATTACACCGCGCTCAACACCGTCCGGTTTAATAATAAACAGAGTTCGTTCAATGTGTGACATGAAGATATTTTACCCAAATTATGGGTTGTCGCCAAG
>JBBTZC010000056.1:0-7758 GCA_038078495.1 Patescibacteria group bacterium
TTGCCCTCATTAAAGCTGGTTGGTTAGAACGGTTGCCACCGCTACACAGATCAAAATTATCAATGAGGCAGCAATCACTCGTGGCCGAATCCGTTCATGTAAAATCTCCCAGGAGCCGATAAATACTACAATCGGTGCCAGAGTTGAAATTAACGTCGTAAAGATAACTCCCAGTGATCCAAAGGCGTAGAAACGAGTAATCATTGACAATGCTCCAACAGCACCGGAGAGTCCCAGTAACCATAAGGGCGATTTACCAACCTCCGAGAGTTTAGGACGGTAGTAGAACCAGAAGAATAGCGCCAAGAAAAAAGTTCGAAATGCATAGAGCGAAATTGGTGAGTATGAGTAAAGAAGCTCTCGAATGATCACGTTTTCAATTGACATCAAGATAACGGCTAGGAAGAGATTGTAAGCAATCTTGTCTAATTTAAAATGATGTTTTTCTGTCCGAGCAATTAGCATCGCGAGGCTAGCAATAAGACCGAGAACAAAAATCGTTAAGTTAAATTCTTCCTGGAAAAACAGTGCCGCCAGTAAGATCGTGACAATCGGTCCTGTCATTAAAATAACTTCGTGCTGATGAACTGACTCGCGCTGCAGACTTTGGTAAGCCAAGACGTTCCAAGCAATAGCAATAACAATCATCAATAGAGCTAAAAAGAGGTTATTGGGTAGTAATGCCGTTCTCCAGTCGACAAAACCGTAAAGTGGGGTAAAAACCACCGTAAAAACAAAGAGAAATACAAAAACAACTGGAATAAAAATCTTCAACTCCACGCTCCGGCGAGAAAGAGTTATTTTATCAACAATTAATCCGCCTGCAGCTGCGACCGCGGAAATTAATGCGGCAACCATATATCCAATATACCGGCTGTTGGCCTCCTGGCAACTAGCTAATGCAACTTAAATCTTTGTTTGTCTTAGCTCGACTTCAATAACAAGATAAATTCTCCCCGAGGTTTGAGAAAATACTGCTTTAGCTCCATTACGGTACCGGTTTGAATTTCTTCAAATTGTTTAGTCAGCTCACGACCAACTATCAAAACTCGGTTTTCTCCACCCAAATTGCTCAATTGGTCGAACAATTTAGGAAGTCGGGGGGCAGTTTCGAAAAACACCACTGGGTCTTTGCGATTCAGCATATCCTTAATAAAAGTTTCTCGACCCTTTTTGGTCGGGACAAAACCCATAAAACAAAATTTGTCGGCGGCGATACCAGCAACCGATAGTAACGCCGTTACCGAAGACGGACCGGGGATCGGCGATACTTCGATTCCTGCCTCTCTAACAGCAGAGACTAGTTTACCCCCTGGATCGTTAATTCCCGGCGTACCAGCATCGCTCACATAGGCAATTTCGTCTCCTTGCTTTAACTCGGCAATTATTCGTTCGATCTTCCCTTCCGAATGTTCATGAAAACTCTCGAGTGGTTTCTTAATACCAAAATGGTTAATCAATTTGCTCGTTCGACGAGTATCTTCGCAGTAAATCTTATCTACACCCCTAAGCGTCTCGATTGCTCGAAAAGTAATGTCTTTTAAATTCCCTATTGGCGTAGCGACTATGTAAAGCATGGCGTTAGTCTACCCTTTATTTAATCAATTGTCAGGGGGCGAGTCTTTGCTCGCCCCCGGTGGTCGTGAGATGCGGGTTTATCCGCCTGCCTCTTCAATCTTCAGTGCTCTTTCGAGCTCAGGATCGCTTATCCTAGTGCTCGCTTGCTTCTTTGGCTTTCGCCAATAGTGAAACCCAGCTACTAACCCGATAACGAACCAGGTGCCAAGAAAGAACTCCCAAGAGCATAGGTGCAATGTGATTGCACTAGCAATTCCCCAACCGACGAACGCTACAGCTCCAGTGATGAGAGTTGCACAGACGAACTCAATAACGTTGTCCCAATTCATTGAAACCTCCTTGTACAACGGAACGAATACTAACTTTTTTTTACCAGTTTTTCAATTCCTTGGGAAACAAATTCCCAGTCTTTATAGGATAGATTTTGAGCACGTATTAAGGGATTAAGTCCGGAAGACTCTAAAACGGCAATAATCTCAGATTTTGTAAGTTTAAGATCTTTGTTTATGGCATTACAAAGTGTTTGGCGTTTATGGCGAAATCCAGCTTCAACTGCTGGCCAATAAATCTTGTTTGCTTGGTTTTCGGGCAGTAGCGCCAACTCAATGATTACCGAATCGGTCTTGGGACGAGGGTAGAAACTACCTGGTTTAACCGTTCTTATAATCTTGGCTGTAGCGGCCGCCTCAGTAAGTAACGTCAAAAAACCTCTTTCGCTCGAACCCGGCTCGGCCGTAATCCTAACCGCCATTTCTTTTTGCACAAGAAGAACAACCTTAGCCGGTTTTTTCTCTAATCCGAAAATCTTTCTCAGAAGTGGCGAGGTAATTGAATATGGAATATTGGCTACGATTCGGTACGGGGAGTCTAGTGAAACGGTCCAGTCAATGCGTAAAGCATCACCATGAATAATTTTGATGTTGCGTTTCTTTTTATTAAGCCTTAGGTAGTTAACTAGTTCCTGATCCATTTCAATTGCAAGAACTTTTTTCGCACTCTTTGCTAGCTCTAAGGTTAGCGCTCCTAGACCCGGGCCTATCTCTACTGCTAAGTCATCAGGCATTATATCTGCGGTCGAAATCATATCTCGAACAACAGATTCATCTACCAAAAAGTTCTGCCCAAGCAGTTTCTTTGGTAGTTTTTTTATATCTCGTAAAATTTCCGCCGGCTTCATCGAAAGTAAGGATACAGACTAAGAACTACTTGTTCAAGGAGAATGCGTAAGAAAATCGCCCCTTCCTTGGTGGTTGAGGCGAAAATGGCTTCATAGATCATAGATTGTCGTAGTTGTCGCAGTTACAGACCTGGTTAGCATTCCGCTTACTTTCTGCCTGCGCTGAGACAACGCGTCTTGAAACGATGTCGCAGTACTCCTCGCCACGCAAGCAGAAGAAGCAGTACCAGGAGTGTCCGGCATGAAAGACCAGAAATTTATCCTGAGTTGGTTCTTCGCCAACCCTGGTGTATACCCGAAGGGCTTGTTCCACTGCCAGCTGATGATCCTTGCTCATAGTACTGAGACGTTTCCGAGCTAATGCAATACACTCTTCGAAACTCTTTGCGGCTCCGTTCCATTCACGTAAAGAGTGTTTTGCGAACCGGTTTTCGTGAGACTCGTCGTATCAGTAAACCTTATGACCCGAAAATTGCTCTCTTAATTCCTTGAGCATTTTCTCCTCCATCGCATTTTCCGCTTTTTCAGCGGCAGCTTGGGCCACCTGGCGACATTGATCACGAACCGAACGAACGACAGACTCTAGTGACGAGAAATCTAGCACAGGTTTGGATACCGTAGGCACTGTTTTTTACCTCCACTTACGAACTAGGAACAGTGTATCAAGGGTTGAGTAAGAAGTTAAGGGTTTGGCCAACGACCGCGGTTACTGTGCGCCCATTCATACGCAGTAACGTAGATCTGTGTCCGGGCATCCCAGATATCACCGCCCGGGTAGCCAGCCCTCCTTGATGCCGAGCTCCAATACCCCTGCTCGTACTGCATTAATCCCAGATATTTTCCACCCGATCCTGACGAGTTAGGGTGACAGTTACTCTCTCGAACTATCCTGTAAAACAAACTATTGGGGTCAATTCTATTTTTAGTACTAGCGTCAACAACCCATTCCTTAAGCGGAATGCACTGGCGTGGTACGGGATTTAAACCTCCTTGACGAACAACTGCTGTAACAGCTGGGACAGTTGTTCTTTTTGAGACCAAAGTCTTACTTGCTAGGTCGCCATCCACTCTTACGAGTGTGTAGATTTGTTCTTCTTGGCCATTTTTGCCCCCCTTCAAAACCGTCTGCCCTCCGACGAACTGGCTGTAATCTTTTTCGATCTTTGTCTGATACGGAACAACCACTGTTTCAGTTACATTCGTTCTAGCTACTCTAGTAATCGTAACCGTCATGTCTCTAGCTAGGGCTGTCACTACAGTTGGGGCAATTTTGTCATCATTACCGAGTTTAATCTTTTTTTCTTTGAGTAAATCCCCCACAGTAGTCTCCCAGGTTCGTAGTGTTCGAGATTTTTTGCCATCGACTACCGTTATCGGCAAAGCCCTTTGAACAGTAATAACAGTTCCGATGCCTAAGTTTGGATCTGGAAAATATGAGACTTTATCTTCCGGAAAGTATTCGACACCGGCTACTTTGAATGCTTGAGGAAGAGAGTCTGCTTTGTGAACAACAGAAAATACATCCGTCGGATGGTAATCGGTAGCCGCACTAATCAATGTTGCGTCTTGAGCAAAGGTCTGGTTACTCTTGCTTTCTGGTAAGGATAACGTGAAAAAGGCCAGTAGGCCCAGTGCTGTAATTAATAAAGTTCCCGCCCCCCACTTCTTCGTGGTCGTCATAATGTTTGCGTAGTATCCACACTACCCGAGTAGCTGGCTGTGTCAAGCCGAAGGTGGAAAAGTTTGACAAGCAGGTATAAAATTATCTAATCTTGGGCCCTAGAGACTCAAGGGAGGGAATGATTGTGACGAAACTACTGATCGCTATCATCTTCGCGGGCACGCCCGTACCGCACATGTTTCGTGTCCACCGCCAGTCGTCGCAACGGCTTCGTCAGCAGACGTTGGTCCACCCGAGGTTAAAGTGGATCAGACCTTCTGGCTACTGTGGCGGTTAGCCACCGCTTCTCCGGATCCCCCGGCCAAATTCAGGCCGGGGCAACTTTTAGACTCTATCTAATAGCGATTCGTCTATTTCTCGTAAGAATCTGCTTGGTAATGTTGAGGTTAGACCACCGTGAATTATTCGAGACCGAGCATGAGTCATATACAATCGCTTCTTTGCGCGAGTCATACCGACGTAACAAAGTCGTCGTTCCTCATCCATCTCGTTATCATCCTCAAGAGAACGCATATGGGGGAATAATCCCTCTTCTAGACCGGTCATAAAGACAACGGTAAACTCGAGCCCTTTCGATGAGTGCAAAGTCATTAACGTTACTGCATCGGAAGTACCGTCGTAGTTATCTACGTCGCTAACCAAAGCCACGTGCTCCAAAAACTCTTCTAGTCTCTCGAACTCACTTGCAAGGTTGAGTAATTCTTCAACGTTCTGCCAACGCTCTTCTCCTTCTGGAGACCCGTCGTCAAGAAATTTCTGGTATTTTGTTTCTTTAATTATTAACTCTAAGGCCGCCAGTGGAGTCGCAGAGAGTACTTTGTCGCGGATGTTAGACATAGATTGAAAAAAGTTTTCTAACTTCTCGCCACCTTTTTTGATTGTTACTGGACCGATCCCCCTTGGAGGAACATTAATAATTCGAGCCATGGCTACTGAATCTTCGGGGTTAAAAATAAAACGAAGGTACGACAACATATCTTTAATTTCTTTTCGTTCATAGAAACGTACTGCCCCAACTAATCGGTATGGTAAACCTTCGGCCAATAGAATTTCTTCCAACACACGAGATTGGGCATTTGTCCGGTACAAGAGCACAAAGTCATTCCAGTCATAACCCATGCCCCGAAGGGTCCTGATTTCGCTACAAATAAAATCTGCTTCACCGTAAGCATTAGGGGCCTCAAAAATAGTTATTGGTGGTCCGGCTTCGTTATCTGTCCAGAGTTTTTTTTGGCTCCTTCGTTTCACTCTCTCGATTATCTGTCCTGCACCGGACAATATTGTCTTGGTAGAACGGTAGTTTTGCTCAAGCTTGAAGACTTGAGCACCAGGAAAGTCTTTTTGAAAGTTTAATATGTTCTGAAAATTCGCCCCCCTCCAGCTGTATATGCTTTGAAAGTCGTCTCCGACCACGCAGAGATTCTTGGTTTTTGGATCTGTTAGTAGCTGGGTCAGGCGGTACTGTGCTTGGTTAGTGTCTTGGTATTCGTCTACCATAACGTAACGGAATATTTCGTGATATTTATTTCTTATACTGCTATCTGTTTCGAGCATTTTAACGGTACGCATAATCAAATCGTCAAAATCTAACGCGCCTACTTTGGTGAGTTGAGTCTGGTATTTTTTGTAGACTTCGAGCGCTATCCCTTGAAAGTGTCCCTGAGCGTAAGGGGCGTACTGCTCAGGTGTCATTAGCTCATTTTTAGCGGACCCGATAATCGACTTGATAGCCTGAGGTGAATACTGTTTGCTATCTAAATTTAATTCTTTAAGAATCTGACGGATCAAAGATAGACTGTCGTCAGTATCGTAAATTGTGAAGTTTTGGTTTAGACCGATATTAGTTGCTTCGTTACGTAGAATCCGTACACATATTGAGTGGAAAGTTCCGACCCAAGGTAAAAGTCGGCGAATTGCTAGTTGGCTGTGCTTGACTTCAAGCAAGTGCTCCTGGCCGAGCAGTTTCAAGATCCGGTGGGCGAGCTCGCCCGCTGCTTTGTTAGTAAAGGTCGCTACCAGGATTTGATTAGGTGGCGCCAGCTTTTGCTCAATCATGTTCGCCAACCTGTGGGTTAAACACTTAGTCTTACCCGATCCAGCACCAGCAAAAATTAAAACTGGCCCTTCGGTTGTCTTAACAGCTTCCTGTTGAGGTGGATTAAGCCCGGAAAATAAATCAATTTTTTTTGCCTCTGACATGCCAGTGGCCAGCATAGCTCAGGATTGTGAAAAGGTCACTATCGAGCCAGTGCCTATCATGTACGTAATATTTGTTATATTGAACGCATGTCTGAACGGGAGCAGTATCACCAGTCTGTTATAGGTAAGGGTTTGACCGAGGAGGATGAACGGCGAATTCTTGAGGAGGAGAAGAGGTTTTTTGATCATCCTGAGCTATCTATTATCTCCCAGAACGAACGTGAGATGACCAAGATCGAGCAAGCTATTATCTCTCTTGTCCTTGAGGCAGGTGATCAGATCGACGAAATATACAACGCACCTAGGTTTCCTATTCCGCCTGATAATTTTCATATCATTCCGGGGGAGAGGTGGCCTGAAGACCTCGGTAGTTGTAGCGGGATATTCAATAGTCACGTGCAACAGATCGCTATCAGGGAAACTCCGTCACGGTTACATTTGGCAAAGTTAGCATTTCATGAACTGATGCATCTCAAATCGTTTGGTAAGCTTCAAATAGTCGATGATTCAAAACTGGTTGACTCTCGGGCGGGATTCGGAATCGTTAGCCGTGACGGCAAGAAAGAATACTTTAGACTTTTCGAAGAAGCTATCGTGGAAGTGCTAACAATAGATTTCATAAACCGACATAAAGGCCACGAACTATTCGCCGAAGAGACCAAGAGAACAAACGAGCTAAAAGAGAGATTCGGAAATGACGTTATCGATAACGAAGGTAAAGCTTTTTTCGACGACAACCTTTACTACGCTGAGGTGCTAACGAATCAGGACGGCAGCGTAAAATTAGATGGACAGCAATTTACATACTCTAAAGAGAGACTAGGTTTAAATTTACTTATCGAGAAAACCGTGGAACGAGACCAACTCGAGAGATACAATGTAAGTGACCTGCAAGCATTGTTCGTCCGTGGTCACATTGACGGAAATATTTTGCCTATTGCAAAAACGATTGATAGTACTTTTGGAGAGGGCGTCTTCAGAGCTATTGGCAGCATCGAAGATCCAGATGAACTTGTCAGCTTTATCGAAAGTCTATAAGACTACTTCGCCTGAACTTTCTTTCTATCTATATCGTAGAAACGGGCGTGTTCAGCCTTGAACATTAACTCCACTTCGCCGATTG
>JBBTZC010000057.1:0-2497 GCA_038078495.1 Patescibacteria group bacterium
GATATATTCGCCCATAGCTCATTATCTCCATGAAGAAGATCCTTCACATAGATATATTCGCCCATAGCTCATTATCTCCATGAAGAAGATCCTTCACATAGATATGAACTCGTATTTTGCTACTCTTGAGCAGCAAGCTCACCCTAATTTGCGCGGTAGACCAATTGGTGTTGCCGGAAAGGGCAAGGGAGAACGAACGGTCGTTTGTGGTGCTTCGATAGAAGCGAAAAAGTTTGGCTTAAAGTCTGGCATGTCTACCTGGGAAGCTTTGCGTCTCTGTCCTCAGCTTATTATTATTCCCGCTACCTACGATCGTTACAGTTTCACCTCTAAGCGTATCTTTGATTTACTAGAACGCTTCGGTCCAAAAGTAGATATCTTCTCGATTGACGAAGCTTTTTTAGATTTAGGAGCGGACATCTCCTGGGAAGAAGCTAGAAACTTAGCTACTAAGATTAAACAATTGATCCGAACCGAGATAGGGGAGTGGGTAAGTTCTTCGGTTGGTATCTCTTACGGCCGGGTATTGGCAAAACTAGCCTCAGAGATGCAAAAACCAGATGGCTTGACGGTTATTAGACCGGAGGATTTTGCTCGTATTGCCAAAGCTATGCCGATAGAAGAGTTGTGTGGAATTGGTTTCCGTTTGCGACCTCGTTTAAACAGAATGGGTATTACTACTATTGCTGAATTGGGACGGATGCCAAGAGATATGCTAATAACTGTTTTTGGATCACATACTGGTTCCTGGCTGCATGATATAGGTAACGGTATAGACAACAATATTTTGCATTCTTGGCGAGATTTACCGCAAGAAAAATCTATCGGTCACTCTTACACCCTACCGCATAATATAAGTAATATCTCTGACGTTAAGAAGGTTTTGCTTTTACTCTCTGAACGAGTTGGTGTACGACTACGGGCCAAACGCTTGGTTGGTAAAACAATTTCAACATACCTGCGTTTTGAAGATGGATCTGGTTGGGGAGAGAGACGTACTCAAAAAGAGTATCTACTCGATGGTTACCAGATCTACCGAGCCGGAGAACGGCTCTTAAACGGCCCCGGATCCGCCAGCTGGCGGACAAAACCAGTTCGGTTGGTAGCAATTACCATTAGTGATCTTGTAGGCCAGTACGAGGCAACCGCACCGTTATTTGAGACGTCTCAAGCTAGTGAACAGCTAACGCATGCCATGGACAAGATAAATAACCGTTACGGGGAATGGACGGTTCATCGCGGCTTAATCCATAAAATTCGTCAACGAATTTTTAATCTTCCTGACGGACGAGATAAAAGGAAATATATTCCAGAAACGACGCACATCAATCCGTTTACAAAACGGGTTTAGCCCATTGACAAGTCTAGTATTATCGGCCATAATCTCCCCATAACTGGACGGCCGTCCAGCGTAAGGAGTTAAAATGCTTACAAGTTTCATAATCATGCTACTTGCCATCTTTTTTGTGGCGGTAGTCGTAGCCACGGCACCAGAAGCTAAGACCAGCCGGGGTACGAGGGTGGTGGCAATTTTTCTTATGACCCTCTTGTCGGGCCTTGCCGGCATGATCTTTATCAAAGCCAGTTGGCAGACGTTCCCAGATGGGAAACCACTGACAATCCAGGCCTACTTCAGCTACAGCGATGGTATGAGAGCGGTCGTTAGCTGGGACAAGACGAGCATTGCCGTCGTCAAGGTCAGCGATCTCCACCTCGAAGGCGAAGTGAATGCTGGTGAGCAAGTCATTTTCACTAACGGCAAAAGCTACTTGGTGAGAATGAGCGAAGAGCTGCCGTAAACGCAACTACACACAACACGCTCTCCTTCGCCCAGTCCAAAGTCCTTTCGTCCCGCTCGGCATCACGCCAGTGGGGACTTTTTTTATAAGACTTACACCCACCAACCATATCCCACCCCGCAGGTGGGGGCTGGTGTGGGGGCTGGTTTCGAATCGAAATTTCGGCTATTGACACGTTCGGTATTTGTTCGCTATCTTTAATACAAGTCGCTCATTGGGTAAGAATTGTGCTCACGCGGGCGTCTCGTCCCTCTAAATCCCTGCCTTGAAGTAAAGATTTGGGCTTTTCGGGCGTGTCGGAGCCAGCCGTCAGCTTGGTCTTCGAGTAAAGCGAGAAGTGACGGCGGCGAGACCCGAACAGTCCGCTTCGCTGGAAAGCGGAACTGCGTACCGAAAAGAATAAATCTTTGACGAAAGGAGAAAATGCTAACACCTAAACAAAAACAAATTTTAGATTTTATAGATAAATACCTAGAGGTAAACGGGTATGCTCCTAGCTATAGAGAGATAGCCGATCACTTCGGTTTCTCGTCAGTAGCAACTGTTGCTGAGCATGTAGATAACTTAAAAATTAAAGGCTACCTGGCTAGCGGCGAAACTGGTTACCGTTCCCTTAAGCCGATCGAAGTAGATGAGTCGAGTGCTTTTATGGGTTTCAACATTCCACTTTTTGGCGCAATCCAAGCCGGAAAGCCAAT
>JBBTZC010000057.1:2597-8101 GCA_038078495.1 Patescibacteria group bacterium
GGGTGTTATTAGAAAGTTTAGCTAAAGTTATGTCCCCGCCGTGGGTTGGCGGGGAACTTTTGGACCTTCAGCTAGGAGGCACGCCAAGTTTTGCGGACCTGACGTTTTTGCCGGCTTGCAGGGAATACGATCCCGCTACTGTTGCTTCTTGAGCCGCAAGGTCATTTTATCACAAATTTTGCTTTTGAGTTTTGATTTTTTTCCTGGCCGTGGTATATGTCATTTATGAGAGTTCACGCCGCCAGAAAACTATTTCTCTTTGGCAGATATTCGTTGGCGTTACTTTTGCCTAAGAAATGGTTGACAGAATTGGGTGTCAAAAGAGGAGAATTAGTGACAATGGAATACGATCGCCGACGAGGACGAGTAGTTTTGCGCTTTGAGACTCCACTAAATACAACTAAGCCCATTGCAAGCGAAGCTCTTAACATTCCCGATCGAGACGATTTAGAACCGATCCCCCAAATTCAAAACTAGGTGCTACTATAAGACTATGGTCAGAGATCTTGATTTTAGGGTCAAGCGAACCCCAGTTAAGCCTTTAGCTCAACCTGCGACAGTCAGAGTTGCTTTGCCTACTAATAAAAAGGGTGGTCCCAGTGCCACGCTTTGGACGGTTCTTGTTTTGTTACTAGTAGCAGCGACTATCGGTATCTGGCAATTTAGCACAATTTCAACGACCCCGACTACTTCTGTAAAAACTCCAACCCCAACAAAAGAAGCTTCTCCTCTAGCAGATCCCGTTCCCACCAAAGCTGAGAACAGTATCCTGTCACCACAAAGCTCCTCTCCATTGGTTCAGATCTACGACTCTGGGGCTGGCTCAACTGAAGTAGGTGCTTTAGTAGATAAGCTCAAAGCCTTAGGTTATAAAGTTGACAACTTAGACAAATCCCAATTCAACTACGACCGAACATATATCCGTTACCGGGCAGGAATGCAGGCGGAGGCAGAAAAGATCCAGTCAGCAATGCCAGATCGATTAATTAGTCTAAAGGAAGTACAGTCCGCTGGATTGTTTGATATCCTAATTTTGCTTGGCAATAATTAGGATACGAGAGTTTACTGCGAGACATTCTTATACTTTACGACGTGAAGTAGACGCATATTCGTACCGAAAACTGTTATGCTAATTCTTAGAAAGGAACTTTTTTAATGCTAACAATACTTGTTTTCATTTGGTCTGAAAGGAATTTCAAATGATTAATTACGCTAATCAACGAGTGGGGGTTTTTATTGATGTTCAGAATTTGTACTATTCGGCTCGGGCAATGTATGAGAGCTACGTTAATTTTGGAAAGATTGTCGAAACAGCCATCGGCAAACGTCAGCCTATCCGTATCATTGCTTACGTTATCAAATCTGACGCCCCTAAAGAGCAGGGCTTCTTTGACGCATTAGCCAACTTTGGTATCGAGCTCAACTCTAAAGATATCCAGATTTTCGCCGGTGGAGCCAAGAAAGGAGACTGGGACGTTGGCATTGCCGTTGACGCCATAAAGATTGCCGACCGTCTTGACGTTGTTGTTCTTGTCACTGGCGATGGCGACTTTACGCCGCTTGTTAGCTACCTTAAAGAAAACAAAGGTTGTCTTGTAGAAGGGATCTCCTTTGGTCGCAGTACTTCCGCCAAATTAATCGAATGCTTAGATAAATTCACCGATCTTGATAGTGATCCGAAACAGTACTTAATTAGGTAGGATGGATGCTAAAAGTTCAGGATTTGGTAGCTAAATCTAGTTACGAACGAATTGATGGCCTTAGTTTTAAGGTGGAGTCAGGTGAAGTTTTAGCGATTGTTGGGTCGAGCGATTCAGGCAAGCATCTGTTGGGTCAGACACTCGTTGGTGCCCAGAGAAGAGTTAGCGGCGAGATTCTAGTGAACCGTTACCGACTAAATTCCGGAAGTGACAAAGCTCAAATTCAGCTAGGATATCTGGCCAATCCGTCACCAACAGAGGAGTTTTTAACAGGTTACGAGTTATTGGATTTGATCGGTTCAATATACCATCTAGCGCCAAGCTCGCGACAGGAGCGTCTCCAATCACTGATCGAGCAGCTTGAGATTGGGCCTTCGGTTTATTCGGTGCTTGAGCACGTGCCCTCTGATGTTCGACAAAAAGTTGCTTTGGCCGCCTCTGTCATCCATAGTCCGAAATTACTTGTTTTAGACGAGCCCACCCAAATGCTTGATTATAACGGACCTCGATTAGTTAGCGATATAATTACTTCGGCGACTAGAACTGGAGCCGCGATTGTGCTTATAACCGATAACCTTGAACTAGCCCAGGAGTTGGCTGATCAATATTTAGTACTGTCGCGCGGTAAAAAAATTATAGAAGGAACCTTAACACAGTTA
This sequence comes from Patescibacteria group bacterium, assembly GCA_038078495.1. GTDB lineage: Bacteria > Patescibacteriota > UBA1384 > 2-12-FULL-50-11 > 2-12-FULL-50-11 > JANLIQ01. Next base: position 4,957 of record JBBTZC010000057.1, read on the forward strand.
ATTCATCAATTTCATCCCCATTTGCGAACCCTTAGGGGAGTTTTAGAAGCTGTTGGGCGGTGATTATGGTGATCAGCGGTCGTTTCTGGTCTTTCTGGCTAAAACCAATTCTCTGGCGCTTAACTTGGGTTGATTGGCTAAGTACAATTATCTTAATAATTTTTTTGGGGACGGGATTTGCGGTCGTTGGCGTATTGGGAAAAGAATTAATCGTCGGGCACGATTTTTTGGCGTTTTTGCTCGTTGTGGCAATTTTAATCGGTTTTCTCTACCGTCCGCGGCTTAGATTCGATTATGCGGAAGCGATCTCTGCTTCAACTTGGCCAGTTATTTTTCGAACACTCGCTTTAAGTTCGTTTTTAATAGGATTGCCAATACTGGCGATTTTTCAAACCGAATCAATTAGTTCTAACTCAGTTTGGTTGAGAGTTATTAGCGTATTATTGATCGTTAACTCAGTAACGATGTTTGGCAATTTATGTAGTCATTTGCGTAAACGCTATGGGATACCACTGCTACTAGCGTTTGTTTGGTGGCTGTTATTTATTGAAAGCAAAATAACTTCTACTCTGGCGGCTGGTCTAGCAACAAGCGATTTGAATACTCAGATATATGTTTTATTGATTTCGGTCGGCTTAATTGGGGTAACTACTGTCTTGGTAGAGCTAACTTCACCTTATTACAGACAAGTCCAAAACGAATTTGTCGCCAAAATTTGGTCGTTTGATCACCCGATGCCTAGCTTCACTGGTATGGGTAGTTTGTTAATAGTGAATCTGCTTCGAATTGTCCGGGACAAAGTATTTTTAATATATATGGGAAGTTTTCTAGTTTTATTATTGTCGCGTATTTTGATTGACGGCTGGATGGTAAATTGGTTGGTTGTTGTCATTGTCAGCTTGGGAGGATTATCAACGCTAATAACAACCCGATTGATACAATTCTCTCGCTCATTTGCCGTTAATTTTTCTCATTTACCGATTAGTCCGGGTGCTAGGGAGTTTGTTGGGTTTTTTGCCGGTGTAGTGCTAATTTCCGCCCTAAGCTGGATTATTATTTGGGGACTTTTCGGTGTAAGCGCGGAAAATATGGCTCAACTAATAATTGCTTGTTTAAGCGGTTTTGGAGTTAGTTACTTACTTGGTTTGTCTGGAAGAAAAATTGAAAATATAGGTTTGTCTGGCCCATCTTGGCAGATCTTGTTTCAATTAATTGTATTTTGGCTAATCTTTCTCTATTCACTGCAACTACCCCTTTCCAACGCTACGTTCTCCTTGTTAATTATAATGTTATTGACAGTGCTGGTTGCTTGCTACCCAGTCACTCGAGCTTCAGTTACAATTAGATAATCATGGTTAAGTGGATAATTTGGTTGATGATAATTTTTATGGTTCTGGGTTCGGTGGTTTTTGGCATCGGAATAACACCCTAGAAAGTTAAAAATGCCCATAACTGTGCCAACCTGGCTAGATTTGCTAGAAGGGGCTTTCTCTAAATCTGGATATCAGCTGTATATGGTTGGTGGCGCAATTCGTGATGAATTACTTAACCGCGCCGTTGGGGAGTGGGATCTGGCGACCGATGCTAAGCCAACCGAGGTGGAAAAAATCCTTCGACCGCTGTCCAAAAATGTCGGTCTGATCGGCAAACGTTTCGGGACGATAACAGCCGAAATTAACGGCAATCGTGTTGAAATTACGACCTTCCGTGGTGAAAGCTACGAGGAAGGTAGCCGAAAACCAACGGTTCAGTTTGGAAGGTCGATTTCGGAAGATCTCTCTAGGCGAGATTTCACCATCAACGCCATTGCTTATGACCTAACGCATTCCCGGCTTCTCGACCCACATAAAGGACAGGATGACTTAAAAGACAGAATTATTAGAGCCGTGGGCGATCCGGAGAGCCGCTTCCGGGAAGACCCGCTCCGGATGCTGAGGGCAGTGCGTTTTGCCGTAACTCTTGGATGTGAGATAGAGAAGTCAACCTTCGAGGCGATTTCGCTTGAAAGAGAAAGATTTGCCATACTTTCCGCGGAACGGGTTGCCCAAGAATTAGATAAAATTTTACTTAGTGCTAAACCAAGCCGGGGGATAGACCTCTTGGTTGAAAGCGGTTTAATTTATTACATATTACCGGAGTTAATCCCTTGTATTGACCTGGAATTTGACCCCACAGAACACAAAGACATTTACGAACACATCCTACAGGTTTTAGACCAAACACCGGCAAAACTAGAGCTCCGTTGGTGCGCACTTCTGCACGATATTGCCAAACCACTTACACGGCAGAAAATCGGTGGCGAATACCATTTCTTGGGCCATGAAGTTGTGGGGTCACGGCTCACTAAAGATATTCTGAGACGACTAAAGTACGCCAATGAATTCGTGGATTACCTCTCTAGGCTCGTCTATTTACACCAGCGTATTCCTAATAATGACGGTCTTTGGACTGACGGAGCGGTTCGACGTTTTGTTCGCGACGCTGGAGATACGCTCGATGACTTATTTATCTTTGCCCAAGCCGACTCGACCGGCGCAAACGAGCGGAAACTTGAGAAGTACAAACAAATGAGATCTACATTAAAAGAGAGGATTGCGGAGCTCGAAAAACAGGCAGAGATAGCTAAGATCCATAGCCCCCTTGACGGAGAAGAACTGATGGCAATGTTCCATCGAAGTGCCGGGGCTTGGATTAAACCGATTAAAGAGCATCTCTTGCAGTTGGTTTTGGATGATAAATTAGCTCAAGAAGATAAGCAAACCGCCGAGCAGATCGCTCGGCGGTTGGTCAGAGAAGGTTTCTAGCAGCGTACGAGTTCGCGCTGGCTATAATGCTTTGGAATGAACTTTAACCACTTCGCGGGTATTTCAAAGCACTTCCCACCACTCTCGAGGCGAATTGGTTGGTCGTGCATGCCCTCGATTCCGTCGATGTCATTGATGCGATGAAGGAACCCCACGAACTCGACTCTTCCTTCGACTTTAATCTCGATGGGGGTTCTCGAGTAGTTGTCGGGGATCGGATACGTAATTTCTTCAAGTTGGCGCATTTCACCCTCCGTGTATCGAATACTACCATATTATATGTCATTTGTCATTACCCTTGGCACAAAAAACAATTATTGTTAGCATAGAGTCATGGAGGG
>JBBTZC010000058.1:0-11630 GCA_038078495.1 Patescibacteria group bacterium
TTTGGTCGAGTAGATTGGCCTCGAGCTCTCGGAACTACTGCCGGTGCAATGAATATCCACGAGACTGATAAAGAGTACGAGATTCAAGTACAGGTTCCAGGATATAAAGAGAATGAAATTAACCTGGAGTTTTCTGATGACACCCTGACCATTTCCGGTGAAAAGAAAACCGAAGAGAAGGAAGAAAAAAAGAATACAATCCGCCGAGAGTGGGCTCATGCTAGTTTCTCTCGTCAGGTACGCTTTGCTCAACCGATAATGGATGAGAAAGTTGAAGCAAAACTCTCGGACGGAACGCTAACAATCACCGCCCCGAAAGTGGAGCCAGTCAAACCGAAGATTAAGAAAATTGAAGTGAAGAAATAGCCTCCTACGTACTCGTAAGTGCAAAAAGCACCATTTCGGTGCTTTTTGCTTAAGTGTAATGTGAGGATATGAGGTTTTTTGGTCGTGAGCCTAATGGTAATCCCCCGCAAGAGGAAGTTGAACAAGTTGAGACTCCTCCCCAAAACGGCAACGGTTATGAACAGCGGCTCCAAAACGGAGAGTATCTTGGCATTTTGGAAAGCTACGCCGTATCTTGGGATATGGAAAAAGCGGGTCGCGATGTCTGGCAAAACTTCTTTGATGCTGCAGGTGGCACTGTTGATGGAGTTCGCTACCAGATTGCCGAGGAGGGTGAGGACGAGAATAAACACTACATCGTCACCGTCGAGGGCGATGCCGAGTATGACTATCGAAAGCTACTCCACATCGGCGGCACAAGCAAAGAAGACGACTCGACAGCCGGGGGCTTTGGAGAAGGTTCGAAGATTCTCTCCTTAGTACTCTTACGAGACCAGGGTTTTTCAGACGTGAAGTTCGGATCTAGTGATTGGCAACTAGACTTTTCCCTACAGCAACTCCCAGAGGGGGTATACGATAAGCCAGTCCGAGGGCTAACCGCCCAACTCGCAAAGGGCGAGAAAAGACAGGGCAATTTTATTCAGCTGACAACTAGCGACCCTGAAAAAGCCAAAGCAATTATCACCGCGCGAGACTTGTTTTTCTCTTCAGAAAATCCAGACTTTCAGGCGCCGACGGCTGACGTCAAATTTGACGAAGGTGGTGGCGCTGGCTTTAAGTTCCTTGGCTTAGACGAACGTGGCTATCTCAATAAAGGGCATCTCTACGACGCAGGACAACGACGACACTTCGACAAGGACGAGAAGTGGGAAACAGTCGATGGCGTCAATATTTGGAGCTGGAACAAAGTATTTGGTAAAGATAGAGACCGCGGCTCCATCTCTCGCCAAGCCCTGGAAAAGAATCTTATTGAGCCGATGATAGCTAAGCTATCCCAAGAAGAGATTGTTCGCTCCTTGGAGGAATTGGGGCCTGTTTGGGAGGGAGGAAAGACGTGGAGCTACGAAGTAACTTATAAGATTATGGATCACTCAGTAAAGAAGCTTGCTGCAGAAAACGTCCGTCTTGAATTTCCTGAAACATATCTTGCTAATAGCGCTTTCATGCCGATGTACATTAGCGAAGCGCTCAAATCACAGGGTTATACTCTTTGTCATAATTTTTTCGAAAAAATTGGTATGAAAGCTGCAGCGGAAAAATTTCGTGAGATGCAAGAGCATCTAAAAAGTGAACCCTCTCCAGAACAACAGCAGCGGATAGAAACCCTCCAACAAGCTGTTAATCTCTTGCAACAAGCATTTGAAGGCGGGAAAATAGCTAAAGAAATAGCCAACAAGGAAGTTTGGCTCTTTGATAGGGCGAAGGAAAATAGCATTGTTCACGGACAATACAATGAAGCTTTTGTCTGGCTATCAGAAGATATATTGAAAAGACCGTTTCCCGAGGCCTTAGCAACTTATCTTCACGAGATTGATCATAAAAGCGGTAGCGACCAATCGGCAGAATTCAGTTACGCACTAACAAATACCTTAAGGGATGTAGTTGCTACCCTACTCAGTGACCCTGAAATATTTGCCAAATTCTCTAACTTACAGCAACGCTGGCAGCTAATTAAACTGCCAGAAAATGAGAGCGAGACTCAGGAACTCAACGGAGACAATAACGCCCCTAAACCCGAGAGCTAATACCTATCTAACTGTGATTGTGCTGATTTTGTCACCAACGGCAATTTTATGGACGACGTCCAAGCCGGAGGTAACTTTTCCAAAAATAGTATAGTTTTTTGGTAGAGAAGTATTGTTAGCCAACATAATAAAGAATTGAGAGCCGTTGGTATTTGGACCCGCATTGGCCATTGCTAGGACACCTTCCAAATACCCTGTCTTGTAGCTTGTGGCATTAGGGTTTAGTTCGTCTTCAAATTTAGCTCCGTATATGGATACTCCACCCGAGCCGTTACCGTTTGGATCACCACCCTGGATCACAAAGCCTGGTACAACTCGGTGGAAGGTGAGGTTATTGTAATAACCATTCTTAGCTAGGGTCGCGAAATTCGTAACTGTCTTCGGTGCATCGCTTGGATAAAGTTCAAGCGTTATATCTCCCTTATCTGTTTTTATTACGGCTGAGGTTGCACTAATTTTGGCAAATGTTGTTGGATCTGTACTCATAGTTTTTGTCTCCTTTGTGGGGCTAATTGTATTAGATACTGTGCTTGTTGTTTTATTTTGAGGAATGAAATAAAAGATCCCGATGATAATAGCCACGAAGATTATTCCGTAAATGAGTTTCATTGGAATTACATTAATGAAGCACGCGCTCCCTTGCAAGCGGTTGGGTACATTTTACCGCTTCCAGTCGCTTCCGTTCGGCAGTTACAAAAGATTCCCCGGATCTTTTGTTGTGCTGCCTCATCATTTTGTGCGCCCGCTCAGGATCGAACTGAGTACCCCCCCGACGTCAACGGGGTGCTCTACCAATGAGCTACGGGCGCTTAACAGAGTAATTCTACCTAATCTTTGCTTCGTTGGGAAGGCGAAAGTTGTTTCTTAGCAATTGCAACTTCTTCATTAATTCGTTTCAAGAGATCGGTATGCTCTTTAACCCGTATCCTTGGTAACTCAAACATGCTGCTTGCTTCGGTAGCAACTCCTAAATTTGTAGTTACGGCTACCTTTATCCCAAGCCCAGAAACAATATCTAGTGTTACCGGATTGTATTTTCCGGACGGGTAAGCGAAAACTGAGTCTCGTGATCTCATACTAGCGCTGATTTCGCTAATAGCTTTTTCGTATTGGGCGTTAGCTAGATTTAAATGGGTAACGGTGTGGCCACCAATCTCCATGCCTGCTAATTTTAATTGTTGGACTTGAGGGGTTGTCATATACCCAGTTCGCCCCAAGAACCCCGAAACAATAAAAAATGTTGCTGTATCTTTATGCTTTTCCAAAATTGGTAAGGCGGAGGTGTAATGATCACCGTAACCATCATCGAAAGTTATAATAAGCGACTTAGGCTTGTATTTACCGTTAGCAAAATCTTCAAGCGATATCGTTTCGTACCCAGCATCTTTTAGAATAGATAATTGTTTATCTAAAGTTTTTGGCGAGACTGACAGTTGAATCCCGAGCGGATCATCTGTCCGATCCTGGTAATCTCGAATATAGTGGGACATCAAAATCGGCACATAAACCGATGATGAAACCGAGGGAACGGTTGAGTCATTTTGTACGAAGGGCTCCGAAACTGCTTCGCTTTTCTTCTGCTCAAATAACGGTTTGGCAGAAGAGGCCTGGATTCCATGAAAGAGTGCCACCCAAACCAAACCGCCACCAATCAGCATTAGACCAGCCACCAGATATAGAAACACACCCTTCATTGCCTGATTATACCTCTAACCGTAGCCAGATGGGGTATTTCTAGGGTAAAATGAATACGAATACGTATTCGATTTACTCATGAGAATTCGTAAAATAGGCGTATTGGTCCCATCGTCTAGTGGCCTAGGACGTCGCCTTTTCATGGCGAAGATCGCGGGTTCGACTCCCGCTGGGACCACTGAAGGAGAACGCTCGCCAAACCTGTTGTTAGAACCTCCAACAGGGAAGCGCTCCCGTTAGGTCTGGTCGCAAATCCACGTGAGGAGCGCAATCACGTTCTCAGTATGTCTACGGTTTCCAGCAACGTTGAAATGCACCCGAACCCCGGGTGCATTTGTGAATCGGTGACTTAGCCAATAGCTGCCACGACCCTATGGTTCAGGTGAACCGCAAGGTCGAAAGGCTATTGTCAAGCCGTTGTAGAGTTTGTACTCCCTTCCGTAGAAAAAGGAGTGGTCGGTCGGACCCTTGATCCCGAGCCGCTCCATTTCTATCGGAGACAGCTGGCGGGGTTCGCCCTCTGAATCATGAGCAGCGACTCCCTTGGCAAAGCTCTCGCCCTGCCGAAGCCGTTCTATGTACGAATCAATGGTGTCAGTTTCAGGCATTTCTTACCTCGATCTTGTTGCCCTCTTCCCTAAATGGTCGGACCAAAAAGCTCGTCCATTACGGGATCGATGTCACTCATCTCGGAGTCACTCCAATACAAGGAGCGATCTTTTGATGCCTGACAGGTCGCCTCTTCGTGGAAATGTGCAACTATTAGTGTCGCATCGTGGATACCAAGGCGCTCCCATCGTCTCACGATCCACTGACAGAAACAACGCGCAAATGCTTCGGTGAAGACCGCTTCAAAATCGATCCCTTGAGTATTCGTGAATACCTTGCGGTTATCCTTGCTATCTGAAACCACAGCCTCATCCTTGCCAGCCAGAACACTGGTCAATCCAGCGTTGATCTGAAAGCTCTCCGTGGAGCACACCGCTAGGCGCCAAGGCTCAAACTCGCTATCAATGGAGGAGCTGAACATACCGAAGGGCTCGAAGCAGCAAAAGTCGTAATAATGTCCAAGCTCGTGCAAGAATAGGATCGGGAAATGTGGGCAGTTCAGGTTGAGGAGAATCTCGCTTTTTCGTGGATGATCCCTATCCTCAAAATTGCGTATCATCAACGCGCCGATAGACGTGGAATTGAACCGGAGGCCCCGTTCTGTGAACCGAAGGTCCATCTTCTCGGTCGCAGTTCCTATCGCGGCCATTGACACGCTCTTGTTTACGAGTTTCGCTGTCAGGCGAAGCTCCTTGAGTTGCTCTGTGGAGGGTATCGCCACCAACCTACGTAAATCAGTGAATTCGGAATCTTGATGCAAAAACCCCTCCCAGAACGTCTGAGTATACCAAAGTAGACCAGGCGAATTTGGGGCTTGGCGATGATTCTTCTCGAATCAGCAGCTGACCTGCTATAAGAGCGCCACCCGTAGCATATAAGTTCGTCAAGCGATCTTGACAAGCTGACCGAACGTCTTGAGGAGCCTGTCCATCCCATTGGGCTGAATGAGCTTGCCGCGTCTTGATCGCAGACCCTTCCTGGCCATGAGCGAGCAGACCTCGCGCAAGGTGCAGCCGTCTTGGCGCATCTGGAGAGCCAGCGTCAACAAAGGGAAGGTCTCTGGATCGGGAGCGATGGTGGATCTATCGTTCACCTGGACTTTTCGGAACCCCAGAGGTGCCTGACCGATCGTTTCTCCCTTAGCTCGCCTCTTGGCGATTTCTAGTCTGCCCATTTCGGAGATGCTCTGATAGAATTTGGTCAGGTCATGTTTACTCATGCTGCCCTTCCAGCCTCCACCGTATTTCCATCGTTTGTCAAAAATGTTGCACCCTCAAAACACAGTTCCTCCTCATTCAAACCTGCTAACAGAGTGCGAATGCGTTCTCGGTAAGCCCGCAAAGCAAATAACCTGCCTTTCGGTAGGTTGTTTGCTTTTCTGTTCGATAGGGGTCGAACCCAAAGTTGAAAACTTTGTAGGTGCGCAAGCGACGAAGCGCCAGCAAGGAGTTTTTGCTTGCGAAGCAAGCCCTCCCGCTGGGACCGCAAGGCAAGGCGGCTAGGGTTTCCTAGCCGCCTTCATGTTGGGTCATGGCTTCGTCCATCTCGGCTTCTGCCTCGTGGGTTCTTTCAAGAATCAGACGAATTGGCATAGGAAGCTTCCTCTCATCCTCAAGCTGCACTACTTTTGCTCGTGCTTGTCTGATTAACTCGACTAGGGCCTCCTTCTCGCCGATGCATTCTGACCGACGAAGCTGGGCTTCAAGGAGTGTAATGTTCTCGTTGAGGATCTTGACTCTCAAATCACTTCGAAAATCTAGTTCCTTCGCTCGTTCATGCTCCTTTTGCTTGCCCTTATGACGAACCAAGAACCAGGAAGCCGCCCCTAAGGCAGCTAAGCCAGCCCCAATACCCCATAATGCTTTTGTATTGAGTTTCTTGGTTTCAATCTCTTTCTTACTCAAAGGACACCTCCTCAAGACAGGTTGATATTACCACAGAATTGGGCGACTCTTAGAATATGCGTAAAGGGTTTACATTAATCGAAGTTCTAACGGTAATAGCAATTATTGGTATTCTAGCGTCGCTGGGTGGTTATACCTACGCCGCCGCCCTAACGCGCTCACGAGACAATCAGCGAATTGCTGATTTGCAATTTATTCGCAACGGCTTGGAACAGTTCTACTTGGATAATCGAACTTATCCAATTTTCGACAATAGTAAAAATGTACCCCAAGCATCATGGCAGCTGGAGGCCAATTACGCTTGTCAGGCCGGCAACCGAAAATACCTGGCGCCAAAATACATGGCCAACATCCCCCAGGACCCGTCATATAAATTCAACATCAATAGCGGTGACTGCACCCCTAGCGCCTTCGGTCAATATCTCTACTACGGGTTGCCGAAAGATTCTAGTAAAACCGGTTTTTACTTATTAGCGCGCATGGAGCGGGAGCAGAATATCAACTACATCGGCCCAATCGCCCAGTTAGTAGACGAGTATGATTCTGGTGGCTTTCTCCGTCCATTCTGTAATGCCCAAGATTTTTCGACAAACCCAGCCCTCTGTTCCCAAAACGCTTTCGTAACTAATTCTAAAAATAACTAAGACTAATTTCAACTTACCGAGGTGTGATACAATTCCTTCATTACTAGGCAATTAATGTCAACAAGACTCTCTCCATTTTGGTGGCGAACACTTGAAATACTTCCTGGGGTACTAACGTGGACCGCTCTGCTGGGAACAGTTCTGCTTAGCTACAGCCATCCCGTACTAGTAGCAGTCTTTGTTATTTGCTTTGACCTAAACTGGTTGTTCCGTTCAATTCGGATGACATCAAACACAATTCGGACTTACCAATATATTAAACGTGACTTGAAGATTGACTGGAGGGAAAGGCTCCATACAATTTCTGCCAAGAACGAGCCCGGCAAAGAGATAGTCCTAAATACAATTAAGCCCGATCAACTTTACCATGTGATAATTTTAGTTCATTACAAAGAACCCCTTGAATTACTTATTGGTTCTATAGAGAGTTACGCCCAAAGTAGAACAAATAAAGAACATCTGTGGTTGGTGATTGCTTCGGAGGCTCGAGCGGGCGAAGAGATTCATGATATCTATCAACAAATTAAGGAGAGGTTTAAAGACGACTTTGGCAAAATATTCCAGACCATCCACCCGGCAGATATCGAAGGAGAAATTAAATGCAAATCCGCTAATGCAACTTGGGCCGCTAAGGAATTAAAAAAGACACTAGACAATAACCAGATTGGGTACGACGAGGTTGTTGTTCACAATTTCGACGCTGATACTAAGGTATTCCCCAACTACTTTGATTATATTGCGTACCGATACCTGATGACTCCCCTGGGTCAGCCAACCTCATTTCAACCAGTTCACATTTACGCTAATAATATATGGGACGTACCTGCTTTAATGCGGATTATTGCCCAAAGTTCGACCTTAATTTTTATGCATAATATGTTACGGGAGCAACGATTCCATCACTTCTCCTCTCGAAGCGATACCTTCCAAACAATTGTGGACATTAACTATTGGACCGTTAATGCGATCCCCGAAGATTCGCGCCAGTACTATGATTCGTACTTTCACTACCACGGCCAGCTTGTCGTTCAGCCGATCTACGTTCCCCTACGAATGGACGCGGTTTATGCTGATGGCTATTGGCCGACTGTCCAAAACCAGTATTATCAGCTAAGAAGATGGGCTTGGGGAATTTCTGACTTGCCGTACGTTGTTAGTCTGGCTATTAAAGATCACACCATTAGTTGGTATAAAAAACTAAGTAAAATTCTCCAACTCCTTGAAAGCCATTTCTCTTGGGCGACTGCAGCAATCTTTATTACCATCATCGGCTGGCTGCCTCGGATATTTAACACTGATTTCACCAACACGGTTTTTGGCTACAACTTTCCGGCCGTAACGCGAACGATACTAGGTCTAGCCCTAGTCGGCTTAATCACCGGAATAGTCATTAGTTTTCTTCTTTTACCGCCTCGGCCGATTCACCGTCACAAATGGTACTACATTAACTTTATCTGGCAGTGGGTCTTAGCCCCTGTTGCAAGTATTTTCTTGAGTTCGTTCGCCGCTATTGACGCCCAAACGAGATTAATGATCGGTAGACGGCTCGATTACCAGGTAACAGAGAAAGCGGTCGCCAAAAATCGCTAAAGGCCACGCATTCCGCACTTTTAACGCCGTATGGTCACACATTTCAGACCAGCGCCAAGAGCGGATGTTAGGCGAGAGCTCTTTTGGTACTCCAGTCCCGAGCTTTCGGCTAACATCCGCTCGAATCGGCGATAAAGTGCTTTAGTGCGAAATGCGTGAAGGCTTAAAACTGGGTGGAGCCAAATAGACTAATTAAGTAGAAAATAGAGACTATTATTTCCATCGTAAATAAAAATATCAAAGTTAAGATTCCCATCTTTGCATTAATACGATCGGTAAAAAAGAAGAGCAAACTATCGATAACATAAAGAATTACTAATTGCTTATAGAGGTCCAGACTGGTTGGTTCGATTAACCGTGCCAAAAATAATATGCCTATCAAACCGACAGTCGCCAGCAACCACCACAGATGATGCTTACTCGCCAGCCGATGCCGAAGTTCAAAAATAAATTCGGGAGTCTTAACCATTAAGTGATGACATAATACTCTCAAGGGGGATTTTTGCTAGGGCAACAACCTTGTCTGCCCCACCGTAATAAAGATGGACTTTTTCATGTTTCACAAATGCTCCTGTTGGAAAGATGACATTACTCACCGCTCCTCGTTTTTCCCAATCAAAATGGGGCGACATTATTGGATGCTTGGTTCGTTTTAGCACAACGGCTGGATTTTCTTTGGCTAGTAATACCGCTCCTAGTGAGTAAGTGTGGTTGGTGGAGACACCGTGATACAGCAGCAGATAGCCTTCATCAATTTCGATCGGTGGACAAGCGGCACCTATTTTCAACTCCTCCCAAGGTTCTTTACTACTCATCATCTCGATATTGCCTTCCCATTTTCTTAGGTCGCGTGATCGGACGATAAAAATACTGGGATCAATCCGATGTATCAACCAATAGAATCCGAGATGTTTTTGGGGAATCAAACAAGCGTCTTTGCTATCTATGTCCGGTAGTATTACTCCCATTCTTTGGAATATTCGCATATCTCTAGTTTTAAGAGCTCCCACCCTAACCCGCCAAGGAGTACGACTCAGATCGAGTGACTGATTGATTGGTTTGGTACCGGCCGGATAAACCGAAGCGGCAGTATAAGTAATAAAAATATCCCGACCAATGACTGTAGCTCGCGGATCTTCAACCCCCAACCGTTCATAGGGATTATTAGCATCACCTTCGAATATGGGTTCATCAAAACGAGTAAAAGTTTCGCCATCTTCTGAAATCGCCAAACCAAACCTGGAGATATGGTCAGCGCCAACGGCTCGGTAAAGCAAGTGAATTTTGCCGCCAATTTCAACAACTGCCGGATTTAGTACACCGCCTCTTTCCCACCATATATCTCTTGGCTCAAGTACGACTTGTCGTGGGAATTCCATCCAACTTAATATACGTTGGAAAGTACCTTTAACCAATAGGGGGCGATAGCTACTAACTGTAAGTCGCGCTAGAGATGAGGTCTAAAAATCTGCTCGACGATTATTCTTGGCTTCCTCCCTTATCTCTTTGAAGATACGGCAAGGTTCAACAATTCTCGGGTTTGCAATTTTGTAGTAGATGTTCCGACCGTCTCGACGGAAAGTCACGACCTCAAGACGCCTCAAAACCGTCAAGTGCTGAGAGGTATTGGCTGGTCTAACACCAAGAAGATCGCTCATTTCTTCTACTGTTGCCTCGCGATCTTTAATAGCATTAAGGATTTCGAGACGTTTAGGATTAGCTAGCAAGCGATAGAGCTTAGCGTTCTGAACGTAAACTGACTTAGGAAACGGGGACTTAAGAGGCGTCTGACTGGTCATTTCCGTTAATACTAGAAATATTACCTTAACCAGTCAAGCTGAATTTAGGAAGAACGCCCCTGAATTAAAAAAGCAATTCTCTTGCTACTCGGCTTAAAAGTAATATTATAAATTCATGAAGACGGTACTACGGATGCTTGCGATTGTATCACTGGTCGGGGCTTTTATTCTGCCTGCTCAAGCGGCAGAGTTTCGCTCTAGCGAGCAATCAGTGTCCATTGGCCAAAACGAAAAACCTCGTGATCTTCATCTGGCTGGACGAAATATTATTGTTGATGCTGCCATTTCCGGAGATTTAGTTCTTGCTGGCGAGACAATTCTTTCAAACGGTGAAGTTGAAAACAGTTTATTCATTGCGGGCGGTACTGTCACCGTTCGAAGTCATGTTAAACACCATGTCCGTATTGCGGGCGGAACTGTTACTCTCTCGGGTAAGATTGATGGTGATGTATTCATCGCCGGTGGGGACGTAACCCTAGCCGAAACTTCTGAGATAGGTGGCGGACTCTATATTGCTAGCGGAACTATTACCCTCAACGGAAAAGTAAATGGTGAGTTACGGGTTGGTAGCGGAACTGTTGTTGTAAACGGAATAGTTGGTCCATCTAAAATTTATGCGGATGAAATTAGTCTGACAAGCAAGGCTAGGGTCAACGGTAACTTTGATTACCATTCTTCAAAAACAGCGACCATCGATCCCACTGCTGTCATAACCGGCCAAACAAATTACACTAAATACCTTGGATCTCAATTTGATAAGTACGGCTTCTTCTTTGGCGCCGCTTTCACACTTGGATACTTACTGCGAATTATTGGAGCTATCCTTTTAGGCTGGCTTCTACTTCGTTTCTGGCCACGTACAACACGCAAAATTACTGATTTTGCCTTTAGCTCCCCGCTACCGGCGATCGGCTACGGGCTACTTACCCTAATAGGAGTAATTGTTGCGGTAATCGTTCTGTTCTTTACCATTGTCGGCACGGGTATAGCCAGTATGGTATTTGCTTTGTGGCTGATAACCTTAATGATTGGTTCAATATTCGGTAAAATTCTTCTCGGAAGTTGGTTGTACCGTCTTTTCAAAAAGGATGCGGGATACCAACTAACCATCGGTACTATAGCGCTAGGGGTGATTGTCAGCTCGCTAGTTATCTTCGTACCTATTATTGGACCATTTATTGCCTTTATACTCTTCCTACTTGGCGTTGGCCCTGTATTCAACTTGATCATCCACTCCCGGGAAACTACAGATACCAACCCAACGGTTTAGTCAGGTAGCCAGCGGCGGAATCTTCGGCC
>JBBTZC010000058.1:11730-25048 GCA_038078495.1 Patescibacteria group bacterium
CGCCCAAGCTTCGTTATGGCCAGAAGCACTATTCCAGTCAACTACGGCCGGAATAATTAGCAGGTCGTCTTTCTGAAAAATTGTTTTAGCACCAACGAAATGTATCTTTAAGTTTCCTAGCGTCAGAGAGTCAGTCTCGATATCCTTTACTTGACCCTTCACCCGAACAGAACGTCCTAAGTGAGTTGTAGCCTGGTCGGGATCAATTATTGGCTCGTTCCAAAATGAAGCACTACCTAGCTCTAAATCTGTTAATGAGTTAAGTAGTACTCGCTTGGTTTGGCTGGTACTAATTTCGCCAGTAGCTATAGCCTTAATCTTTGTTTGGGTCGGTAAGAGACCGCCAGTTTGACTGAGAAAAATTTGGATTCCACCAGTTTCGTCTTCTAGATAGAGAACTTCTTTATCGACTACCTTCGGCCCTACGGTGATAACCCCCGCTATCTCCACCAGACTGCCGGTGGCAAGAGAACGGGTTTGGCTGACAGTCGGTGATAGTGTTGGTTTAGTTGGTAGGGTAATGCGGCTCCAACGCAGATAATCTGTCGTTTTGTACATATTGGTATTCCCGTTACCGGATTGGGTAACTACCGAAATGTAACTAACGTCTGGATTTATCTTCACTGCCCTGATCGGTGAAGTTGTTGACGACCAAGGATTAACTTTAGTAAATGCCGTTGAACCGTTAGGGGCAAATTGTGTCAAGGAGCCGTTATTCCAAATCAACAAACCAAGTTTCGTCTGATACGCCGTATTAAATGATCCACTAACAATAGCTACTTGCCACGACTCATCCGTCAATGACAGAAGCGGTTTTGTCCCGTTAATTATAATTCCAGAAGATTCAGCAATTGGGATTACTATTCCTGTACTGGTGTCGGGTAACTCCACAAGTTTGGGCTCATTTAACTGCCAACGTAATTCGTGCCAATTACCTGATTTTTTCTTAAACAATACTCGGTTGCCGTCAACTACGGTTTCATCAACATCTCTTACGGAAAGAGTTGGTAGTACGATATTAGTTTCCTTTTCGACATGCCAGATATGAAATAGGTTTTGATCAACCTTATCCCAACCAGCCAGAATCTCATCCGATGAATATAAGTTATCCACTGGCGTCAAGTTTAATCTCGTCCATTGGTTTACGCTAGCCAACCGAAAAACACCTCCATCTCGGCAGTATATTCCTACAATCGGCGCCTGAATTAAAAGAGATTGGTCGCAATTAATTGAAAGTGATTGTCGCCAACTCTGATTAAAAAATTCAAAAATTATCACCTGTGAGTCAACTTGCTTCAGATATAACAGGGTTCCATTTATCTCAACAAGGCGTTCAAGTTCGCTCTTTGAGTCAACAAGCGGTGTGGTGATATTTTCGAACTTGCCCTCCGCTTGAAAAAACGTCAACTTAGTTTCAGTACCGTTGAGTTGAAAAATAATCAAACTTTTTTCTGTGGCCTTAAGCACCGTTTCATCGGCCGATGAAATGCTTTCGATGGCCTCGAAACTAAGCAAGCGGTTTTGTCTGTAGAGATATTGGCGGGAATTTATTTCAAGAACCAGCCATATCTCTTCGTCAAAACTAATGGCTTGTTTGATCCTGGATTGTTCCGGTAGCAAGATTAGTTGCCACGGACGCTGAACTGTCTTTTGGCGGTAAAGACGATCGTTGGTATTAAAGAATAAACTATCTATCTGGTTAAAATTGTAGGCTTTCGTGATGCTAGGGAAAAACAATATTATTAGAAGAATCAGAAAAATAAAGCGTTTAAGACGTTGCATCAATAACTTGGCGGTGAAGCTCGAGGATCGCTCGGGCGATACGATTGGGGTCTGGAATGTCGCTGATACTGAAATAGCCCTGCAAACCGTGTCCACCTCGTCCTTCCGAAGTTCCTTCTCCTGCCGTTTCAACAATCAAAGTGCCGTAATTAAAATATGATCGTAAGACTCCATCCATTTGGGTAGAGACATTTTGAACTTGACGTAAGTTTAGCTCGGAGATTTCCCGCGCTAGAAGTCCTTTCTGGCTAACGTTAAGCATTCTTCTGTTAGTAATAAAAATTACGTCGTAATAGAAATCTAGCCAGGAACCGAAAATAAATGTTAGTAAGAATAGATAAAATCCCGCTAAAGCGGTCACAATGATGCTTAAATACTGTTCGGCTTGATTAGCAAGAGTTAGATTGCCGACATATATTATCAAGAGGGGAAATATCGCCATAGCGCTAAAAATACCGATTGAACCTAAAAATCCGGCCCAGTGGTGGCGAATGACAAAGAGGATTTTTTCATCCTCATGTAAATTCAAGTACAAAAAGGCCTGTTCGTTGGTGTCGACATTTTCTTCGATTAAGTGGGGCATTTTACGATCCGATCCCCAAATAAAGGGAGCTGACGATTAATATCGTGATAATTAGAGTCATGTGAATTACTAAAAATGGAATTGAGGCGTCTCCCGGGAGGCGATATTTAAAAACTTGGAAAATATATAACAAATTAATCACAAGGATCAACAAAAGAAACCCACCGTAAACCGACAACGCGACAATATTACCAAGGGTCATGAATTAACAATATCCCAATCGAGTTTCTACGGGAAGATGTAGGTCGGATTGCCGTAACGAAGCGGATCAACATTTTGCCGTTCGCTGTAACCTCGCTCTGTCACCCAGTTGTATTCGCTGATATTAATAGTGCCGTTGGGATTAACGGACTCCACCCAAGCGGTATGACCAACCGGCATTCGCAAGGCGTTATTGGCTGGCCAAGAAACCACCGAGACGGCACGGGGAGTAGAACTTGTTTGATAGCCCTGGTCACGCGCCAGTGCTGGCCAGTTCCAAGCGCTTCCCTGACCAGGTCGGGTATTGTAAAAAACTTGCCCATAAACATCAAGAAACTTCCAGGCAGTGTAAGATACACATTGGCGTTTGTAGAACAGCCATGGGTCAGCGGCGTAAAAATTCGGTTCATTAGCCCAAGGATAACCACCCGTTCCGCCTGTTATAATTTCGCCTTGTCCGAGCCGGCGACGTTCGGCATAAATTTCCTTGGTCAATGTGACGTGCTCGGCATCAAGTTTTTTCAATAGGGCTTCGTATTGAGCCTGCTCGCCTTGTGTCTGGGCAAGCAGATATGTCTTCTGCCCACGACGGCTGTTAAGTGAATTTTTAGACTTTGTTAAACTTTGTTTTAAGCTAACAAGGCCGGCTTTTTGTTCCAGACTCTCCTGCTTCTTACTTTCTAGCTCGGCTTTGGCGGCGTTAGTTTTTTCTATATTGCCTTGAAGTTCAGTTTGTAAAGACTGAATGTACTGCGACTGGGAAACGATCTCTGTTAAAGACGACGAAGCCAGTAGAGTGTCGAACGGACTCGCCTGGGAAAGCTCGTAGAGCGAGATATAAGCATTACGAAGTTTCAACTGCAAACTATCAAGTTCGGTTTGGGTTTGATTGATATCCACTTCCAGTTCGCTGATAACATCTTCCGTTACAGTAATTTGGGCTTCAGTGTTGGTGATATTGTCTTGAGTTTCAGTAATGTCTTGGTCAAGACCACCAATAATACCCGTCAGATCGTTGATTTCGCTCTTTTTTTGTTCAATTTTTTTCTTATTTTCTGCGGCTTGGCGACGCAGTTCGGCTTGACGCTGGAGGAGTTGGCTCAAAGTAGAAGCGTTGGCAACGGGAGGATACAACAAACCGACCAGCCCAATGACGGCGACAAAGATAATCACCAATCTCGTTAGACGTCCTCCGATTATCATGAGTCACCTTATTGTAACAGAGGAGTCAATGATGGAAATGGCAAAAGTTCAAAGTTGACAGTTGGCACGATCCGTATTTTACAAACCCTAACCATATCCCACCCCGCAGGTGGAGGGGGTTGACACTCCTTAACCACCAATCGCACTCCAGGGGTGCGGGTGGGTGGGTTGGAGATTTAGGTTTTGAGGAAACGGCGGACCGAGATTGAGCTGACGATAACGCCGAGCAGAACACCGATGGCAAGTTGAATTCCGATCAGCGTCCAGAGATTAACAATGATTAACTGGAAAAAGTCGACTCCGAAACTGGCAAAGACCGAATTAATAGAATCGGAAACTAAGTAAGTAATTAACAACAGAAACGCAGTTGTAAAGATCGTTCCCAATACACCATACAAAATACCTTCAACTATAAACGGCCCCCGTACAAAGGCGTTGGAGGCACCGACATAGCGCATAATCTCAATTTCATCTGATCGGGCGTTGATCGTAATACGGATTATATTCATGACATTAAAGACCGCGATGATGCCAAAAAATAAACTCAAGAAAAGTCCGGCTTTTTGAACAAATCTTGTAATAGAAAGTAAACGATCAACGGTCTCTTTGTTTTTGGAATACGACACACACTCACTACAGACAATCTTTTCGGAATCTTCGGTGCCTATAACATTGACCAATGCCTGAATGTTATCTGGATTGTTGGAACGGATCTGTAGACTTCTTGGCAGTGGATTATAACTTTCTCCAACCGGACGTTTGATATTTTCATTAATCGGTAAACGATTCCAAATAGTCAGAGCCGCTTTTTTATCAGTAAATGTCACCTCGGCTACCCCATTTTGGAGTTTTATTTTATCTCCCAACGCGATAATGTCACTGTCCAAAACTGCGTCATCACGGAAATATATTGTTAGATCAATTTTAGAACGGATGGTTGTCGCTAAGTCTTGTACAATCAAGCTCAAGACCAACGAAACCGAGATCATAATCAGAGTCAGTGTCATTAAAAGTGTCGCTCCAAGGGTTAGCCAGCGATTGCGCCAGAAGTTGGTATATCCCAATTTTACAATTCTTTGGAAGGTTTCCATTACTGACGCGGCAAACAGCTTGCGGCAAACAGCTTGCGGCTAAAAGTCCCGGGCTGGTAGCTGATTGCTGATAGCTGATTGCTGAAAAATCTTTGATTTTTCATTATATGACGTACTTTCCAGTTTTTTGATCACTAACTAATTTCCCAGACTTCATTAGTAGTACTCTTTTCTGAATTCTATCTACGGCCTGACGGTTATGGGTGGCCAAAATAACCGTTGTTCCTTTTTGGTTGATTCGGTACAACAAATCTACGATTTCGAAGGTGTTAACGGGGTCGAGATTGCCAGTTGGCTCGTCAGCAATTAAGAGCTTAGGGGCGTGAACGAGTGCTCGGGCTATGGCGGTTCGTTGGCGCTCTCCGCCAGAAAGTTCGTTCGGATAATTATTCTTCCGTCTGCCAAGATTTACTAAATCTAGAACTTTCTCGACCCGACGATTGATGTCATTTTTGGTAATTCCGCAGACTTCCAAGGCAAAAGCAACATTCTCAAAAACTGTTTTCTGTGGCAAGAGTTTGAAGTCCTGAAAAACAACCCCTATTTTACGGCGATAATACGGTAACTCATTGTCGCGAAGATCGGCTAAATTACGACCGGCAACAAAAACTGAACCGGAGGAGGGTTTTTCTTGTTTGGTTAGAAATTTTATCAGTGTAGTCTTACCTACCCCAGATTGACCAACCAGACAGACAAACTCCCCTTCATAAATTACCAGTGTTACATCGCTGACGGCAGCTCGATTGCCGTACTTTTTGGTGGCAGATTTCATCTCAATCAACGGCACTTTTACCTTGGAGTCGGTATTAGGTTTGGCAAGTCGGGGCGAGCCTACGGTTAGAATCTCTTGCATTACCTTGAGAATAGCAGGGTCGCACTCCTAAGGGTAGTGCTAAAGTACAAATGCCCCGATAGCGGCGGCCAACATCAACCACATCACCAGATATCCGAGGAAATTGCTGATCGGTGAGTTGGTGTGTGTTCCCATTAGTTTTTTGTTGTTGACGATATGGAGAATCGCAAAAATTAGAACCGGGGCGGTTATTCCGTAAAAAACACCGGTATAAAACAGAGCTTTAATCGGATCAATACCAAGTAGCGGAATCATTAAGCCAACCAACGTCGAAACGATAATAACGCCATAAAATTGCGGTGCTTGGTGGAATTTTTTATTTAGCCCCTCTTTCCAACCCATCACTTCGGCCAAAGCGTAAGAGCTACTACCAGCCAAAACCGGTATGGCCAGAATTCCCATACTCACAATTCCTAGAGTGAATACAAGATAAGCATACTGTCCGACAAACGGTTCGAGAGCTTCGGCAGCATCTTTAGCCGTATTGATTTGGGTGATTCCGTGAACATTTAAAGTAACCGCGGTAGCAACGATTATAAACCACATTACGGCGTTAGAAACAAACATTCCGATTGTAACGTCTTGTTCCATATCTCGCAGTTCGTGTTTAGTTACAATCCAGCGAGCCATGAATCGTTTTAATTTGGTTTGTTTATCTTCCACTTCCATTGAGGTCTGCCAGAAAAAAAGATAAGGCGAGATAGTAGTCCCCAGAATAGCAACGAATAACAATACATTTTCACGATTCAAATCTAATGACGGCACGAGAGTGTGAGATATCGTCTCTCTCCAATCTGTTTGAGTGAAAAAGGGGACAAACATATATGCCAAGACTGTTAGGGCGGTCCATTTCAGTATGTTGGCCAGCGTTCGATAAGAAGTGAATATTAATAACAAGACAATCAGTATGGAGTAGAGAATAGCTATGATCGGTTCGGGGATTGGTATAAATAGGTGCGTCACATCAGCCATCGCCGCTAAATCCGACCCAATGTTTAGGGTGATGCCGGCAACGGCCAAGCTTACTAAAGAAACTAAGATCCACCTGGGGTAGTAGCGGCGAAGATTGCCGGCTAAACCGTGACCGGTTACTAAACCGATCCGGGCACACATCTCCTGGATAATGGCCATAAGCGGAAAGGTAAACAAAGCGCTCCACAACAAACCAAATCCAGACTGCGCACCGGTCTGAGAGTAGATGACAATTCCTGACGGGTCGTCGTCACTAACACCGGTTACTAAACCAGGACCGATTTTACGCCAAAACTCTTTAATGCGACCCATGCATTAACTGTAACGAATGTTCGTATTGGTCGGCAAGAATTTGGATCGAGCGCTTGAGGTATTCCGTTCCCGCGCGAGAGGCAAATTGTTGCCGACCAAAACCATTAAGTACCTAGCTAGCTAGTTCGCGAAGATCTTTCTCTATGACTTTTGCCGCCAGTGGGTCGAAAGTTTTGAGTAGCTCCTGGTAGTTCATGTAAAACTTATCGGCCTCTTTCTTTTCTCCTAACTCTTCATATATCGCCGAGAGTAATCCGTAAAGTTGAGCGAGACGTCGGCTATAGTCACTGTCGGGATGATCTGCCACGTACCATCCCAGAGATTCTTCAGCCCAATCCCTGGCCTTCTCAAAATTGCCAAGCTTAAATTGAATTCGAGCACCATCTAGTAGCGTGGTGGAACGAAAGAAACCCGAGGTCGAATCTTGTTTGAAAAGATTTAGAGCTTTCTCGATAAATGGTACGGCTTGTTCGGGTAAATTCTGTTTATAAAAATGAAGTCCGAGTTTATCGTAAGTAACGGCAAGTTCTCCAAAAAATTCTGTTGGCTCTAGTATCTCAATAGCTTTTTGAAAATATGTGACTGCTGTTTGAGAGTCGTTTGCGTAATCAGCACAGCTAGCGATATCACGATAGAGCCCTCCAAGCATTTTTCGATCTCCCAAAGTTCGGTAGATTTCCTCAGCTGAAGCGAAAAAATTTAAAGCGTCCCGATAATACGAGCTATCTATACTAAGAACCGCCTCTTTAGCTGAGACCCCAGCCAAATGAAATGCTCTAGCTCGAAAAAAGTTTTCGTGGTTATCTGATGCAAGAGAAACAATTTCTTTGTACGCTTTAATTGCTTCGTCAACCTGAGCGCCGTTTCTCAACCGATCGGCCTGAGCCAACAAATCTTCAAAATCTATACTGGGCATCAACTAATGATAACCGATAACCGGCCGCGATGCCCTAGAGCCAATAAGTTACCCGTTACTCTTGATTATTCCCAGAAGCTCCTGCTGGTACTTCTCGTTACATTTTTCTAAGCTCTCTGAGATTTTCCACGTTCCACCATATTTTTCCTTCAAAGTATTAATAGCTCCGGACACATTTTGAGAGGACCCGATTAAGATACTTTTACTTTCCGGAAATATCTGCCAGATCGTTGGATCAATTAGAAACAATGAGTTATCTTTTTCGGCAATCAAAATATCATGGGATAACTCGTCAGATAATCTGCCCTTACAAATCTGGATCTTATACTCGGGATTTTCGTTTAGAATCCAGCACCCAGCCAGTCGGGCAACTTCACTGCACCGGTCCTTAGCAGCAATCTGCAAATCATCTGAAAGGGTCTGAAGCAGATCTGTTACAGACTTCTGTATTTTTTCTAACAGCTCTTCGTCCATAGCTTTTACGCTCCGTGGCACTTTTTATATTTCTTGCCCGAACCACATGGACACGGATCGTTTCGTCCAACTTTTTTGTTCTTACCAGGTGAGGTGGCCAGCGGCTCAGAAGGATCGTTAGTCATTAATTGTTGGGGTGTTTTTTCCGCTTTAACAGGTTCGTTACTTTCTATTTGAGCGCGAAGCAATAGATCAACAATTTGGGCATCTATCGCTCCCTGAAGTTGAATGAAGATGTCGTATGCCTCACGTTTGTACTCAACGATCGGCTCTCTTTGGCCGTAACCCCGCAAACCAATGCTTTCACGAAGAGCCTCCATCGTCTTTAAATGCTCAATCCACATTGTGTCTATAATTCGCAAACTAACTGCTCGCTCAACATCGAGCTGAAGTTCATGAGGCCAAGACGTGTATTTCTGTTCGTATGTCGTTTTCTGCTCCGGGTTCATAAGCGCAGTTAGCTCTTCGTGTAACGTTGCCGCTTGTTCAGGCTCGGTTTTTACAATTCGGTCTCGCCGACGATAAATCGCCTCACGATGTTTATTCATAACATCGTCGTATTCAACTAATTGTTTGCGGATATCAAAATTATGGGTTTCTACCTTGGTTTGTGACTGCTCAATCGCTTTAGAAAGCAAAGCGTTGTTGATACTAACGTCATCTGGGATCTTCAAGCGTTCCATCAGGCTTTTCATTTTCTCGCCGCCAAATATTCGCATTAGATCATCATCCATCGAGACGAAAAATTGACTTACTCCTGGATCACCCTGGCGTCCGGCTCGGCCACGAAGCTGGTTGTCAATACGACGAGACTCGTGTCGTTCGGTTCCGATAACAAATAGTCCACCTAGTTCAACGATCTGTTCGTGATCGTTTTCCCATTTTTTGAATTCAGCCTTGTCCTTATCTATTGAAGGCGGCTGACCACCCAAAATAATATCCACTCCTCTCCCGGCCATATTGGTAGCTACCGTAACCCCGCCAATTCTTCCAGCTTGGGCAACAATTTCACCTTCTTTCTGATGGTGCTTAGCGTTAAGTATCGTATGGTTGATCTTGGCGGCTTTTAAAAATTTGGAGATCTTTTCTGATTTGGCAATTGAAACAGTTCCAACCAAAACTGGCTGTCCGTTAGTATTAAGTTCCTTAATGAGATTCGTAACGGCTTGGAATTTAGCATCCTCGGTCTTAAAGATAACGTCTTGGCGATCTATGCGAACCAGCGGTCGGTGCGTAGGAATAGTAACTACCTCTAAACTGTAGATCTTTGAGAATTCCTCCGCTTCAGTTACCGCAGTACCAGTCATACCAGAGAGCTTGGCGTAAAGCCTAAAGTAATTCTGGAAGGTAATCGTTGCCAGCGTCACTGACTCTTCTTGGACTGACACTCCTTCTTTTGCTTCGATCGCCTGATGTAATCCAGCAGAGTAACGACGACCATGTAGCATTCGGCCAGTAAATTCATCAACAATGATTATCTCATCGTCTTTAACGACATATTCTTTGTTTTTATGGTAGAGAGTATATGCTTTTAAAGCAGAGTCAACGTGGTGAACAAGCTCAACGTGCTCCGGAGCATACAGGTTTTCAATCCCAATCAAACCCTCCAGTTTTGTAATGCCCTCGCTTGTTAGGGAAGCGGCATGCGCCTTTTCGTCAACGGTGAAATCCAGCCCTGGTTTTAGCTTACTAACCGTCTGCGCAAACTTCGCGTAAAGATCTCCAGATTGGGAGCTTGGAGCCGAAATAATGAGTGGGGTTCGGGCTTCGTCTATTAAAATCGAGTCAACTTCATCGACGATAGCATATACTAACTCTCTTTGGGAAAGTTGGTTTACCGTCTGGGTCATGTTATCTCTCAAGTAATCAAAACCAAATTCATTATTAGTCCCGTACGTGATATCCGTCCGGTAAGCTTCCTGTCTAGTAACTTCCCGGAAGCGACGTAATCTTTCGTCACTCTCACCGTTATCATGTGTCGGGTCGTAGATATACGAGAATTGTGGGCCAATAACTCCAACAGTTAGACCAAGCAACGAATAAACAGGTCCGATCCAACCAGCATCGCGACGAGCCAGGTAGTCGTTAACTGTTACCAAGTGGGCTCCTAACCCGGTCAGGGCGTTAAGAAACAGAGGAAGGCTTGCAACCAGCGTTTTACCCTCACCGGTTTTCATTTCTGCGATCTGTCCTCGGTGCAAAACCGCTCCTCCAAGTACCTGGACGTCATAATGCCGCAAACCTATTGCTCGCTTAGCCGCTTCTCGTACTAACGCATAAGCATATGTTTCTTTAGGTGCAAGTAATTCATTAATGATTCTTTTACGTTCTTTGTTGCGCTCCTGCCGGTCATCAATTGAGTTTGTCCCCGTTACTACCTCTAGAGCTGCTGCGGAGATAGTAGCCTTAAGCTCTGTGGATAACTCCGTTAATTGGGAATCTGTAATTGACTCGAATTTGGTTTCGAGGGCATTAGTTTCGTCAACCACACTTTGGTAGCGACTAACTTCCTTTTTGTTGGCATCGCCAAACAGGCGTTCGAGAAAAGACATTGATTAAATCCGCCAATGCCGAGGCAGGTTAACCGAGCCATCCGGACGTTGGTTGTTTTCGATATATGAAATTAGTAGTCGCTCGGTTGCTAACGTCCCGTTAAGGGTGTGCGCAAGCAATTCACGGCCATCCTGGGCACGGTACTTAATACCAAATCTGCGAGACTGGAAGTCGGTACAGTTACTAGCTGAATGTGTTTCTCTGTATCTCTTCTGGGAAGGGAACCACGCCTCAAGATCAAACTTCTTGGCTGCAGTCGGCCCTAGATCCCCACTACCAATCAAAACCTTCTGGTACGGTAACCCCAGTTTTTTTACGAAGGTTTCCTCCATCGAGACTAGAAACTCGTGTTCTTCTGCAGATTTCTCTGGCGTGGTTACAGAAACCATCTCGACTTTGTCGAACTGGTGCTGACGAAACATTCCCTCGACATCTTTACCGTACGAACCAACTTCACGACGGAAACATGTTGAAAAACCAACCAAACGTATCGGTAGCTCTTCTTCTTTGAAGGTCTTGTTAGCAAAGA
This sequence comes from Patescibacteria group bacterium, assembly GCA_038078495.1. GTDB lineage: Bacteria > Patescibacteriota > UBA1384 > 2-12-FULL-50-11 > 2-12-FULL-50-11 > JANLIQ01. The sequence continues at coordinate 23,200 of JBBTZC010000058.1, forward strand.
GAGCTAGTAACGTTTGCTCGCTCGTTCCGGGCAGTAGAAGATCGTCTCGTTCTACTTTAAAAAAGTCATCTTTAAGAAAGGGTAAGTAACCAGCTTTTTCGAGAGTCTCCGCTTTCGTCATTACTGGTGGAATGACTGGAGTAAATCCGTAATGGACGGCTAGTCTTAAAGCTTCTCCCATAATCTGTAGGTGGGCCCAAGCAGCGTCACCTTTAAGGTAACGGTAGCGGGAACCAGACCAATCTGCGGCGGTCTTAAGATCGAGCCAACCGGCTTTGGTCATCAATTCATGATGCGGTCGGCCCTCAGTTAAGCGAATTTTGCCAACCCGTTCCACAACCGTGTTGGCCGATTCTCCCTCGCCAACCGGTACGTCATCTGCTACCAGATTTGGTAAGGAGAGAAGGGCGGTCCTAGCAATAACCTCGGCTTTCTTGAGGTCATCTTCTACTTCAGAAATTTTTTTGCTTATTTCCTTCGCCTTTTTTAGGACAACTGGAGTAGGTTTTCCGCCACGACTAAGAGTATTCTTCTTGGCTCGAAGAGGCTCAATATCAGCCATTAAAGAACGCCACTTGATATCAAGCTCAAGATATTTATCGATCAGCTTCGGATCCTCGCCACGCTTTGTCAGCGAATTTTTAAATTTATCTGGATTATGGCGCATTAAATCACGATCAATCATACCGCTAAGTGTACCAAACCCCCTCCTGAAACGCCAAGGGTTAAGGGGTGATGACGAGTGAAATGTTGTCGTTCGTTGGGGAACTGGAGTACCAGAACAACTCACGGCAACATCTCACTCGTCGATAGGAGGGTTGGATTGCCAGAACAACTCACGACAACATCACTCTTGCCGGTAGGAAGAAGTGGAGTTCAACGAATTATGATCTGTTTAAGCTTCCTAACTAACCTGAACGAACTCGCATGACCTAGGTAGCCAAGGTACGGCGGCAGAGACTTTGTTGATTGTTCTTCGCCTGAATCAGCGACTTTCTTTAGAATTCGTTTGATGGTTTTGAGTCGTGGAAGTTGATAATAGGGTAGAGCAACATAGCCGACAAAATCGATACCCCAGGGAAGTTTGCGCAAGCTAACTTTGTTCGGATGAAGTGTGAGTTGGAGTTGACTTTTCACAAATCTATTTATTTCGACAAAATAGCCCATCAACTCGTCAGGGTCATTTGCCAGAACTAGGAAGTCGTCAGCGTAGCGAAGATAATATTTGGCTTTGAGCTGTTTTTTGACAAACTGATCGAGCGGATCTAGATAAATGTTGGCAAACAGCTGGCTAGTTAGATTGCCGAGCGGCATGCCTTTACCCGGGCTGAATTCAAAACTGCGGATTATGTCATATAAGACATATGATGTCTTGGGGTCGTGAATCCTTTCGGCCAGTAACTTTATGAGGATACCGTGGTCGACGGAATCAAAGAACTTTTTAACATCCAATTTCAGTGCCCAACACGGTTGTCGGTAGTTGTGGCTGACTTGTCGGGTATAGCGGACAAGTTGCCGAAAGGCGCGATGAGTGCCTTTGTTATTGCGGCAGGAAAATGAATCATCGATAAATATCGAATCAAAAGCCGGGTATAAAACTTGGTAAATCGCCTGGTGCAACAACCGATCGCGAACTGGCGCCTTGCTTATGACACGAGCTTTCGGATCGGTAATGCGAAATTGCTGGTAACCACCTGGGCGATAACAGCCACGAATTAGATCGCTGTGTAACTCGAAGATGTTGTCCTCGAGCTGAAATTCAAAACTTTGGATATCTTTTTTACTGCCCTTACCGCGCCGATAGTGCTTCCAGGCCAGAAATAAGTTGTCGAGCGAAACGATCTGTGCG
>JBBTZC010000059.1:0-5620 GCA_038078495.1 Patescibacteria group bacterium
TACCGGAGTTAGAATGTGATATGCTGTTCTCGACCAAGTATTCTCGTCAATGATATATTTTGTTACTCTTTTAGTAATGACAAAGATAGATATAACTAATTCCACCCTAATCCGTTTCATTCTAATCCTGCTGGGACTTTGGTTTGTCTATTACATCCGTGATGTATTAGTGCTGTTGTTCCTCGTGCTTATTATCGTCGCTGGTTTGGCGCCAACTGTGGACCGCTGGGCTAAAGTTATCACCAGACCAGGTGCTGTAATCTCAGTGTTTCTTCTAATTTTTATTGTTTTGGCGGCAATATTCTCGCTTCTAATACCGCCGTTAATCAGTCAGATTCAAGAGTTTAGCTTTGACCTTCCCGGGCACATTGAATCTCTTAATCGACAAGGAGACGGTTTCTTACCCCAATTTGCCGATCTGATATCAAAAAATCTAAACCAATTATCCGGATCGCTTAGTAATTTCGGTGAGTTACTGTTTTCTAAAACCATCGGCGTTATCAGTGGTGTGGTGGCAATCATTACGGTGGTTGTTCTGACTTTTTATCTCCTGTTGGAAGAGGAGGGTTTAAAGAAAATATATCGCGGCATTATGCCTGCCGATCGGCACATTGCTTTAAGCGAGACAACTCGTAAAATTGCGTCTAAATTAGGTGCCTGGTTACGGGGACAGCTGTTTCTGATGTTTGTTGTCGGCGCCTTTACCACTCTGGGCTTGCTGATAGTCGGTTCACCGTACGCTCTCACTTTGGGGCTTTGGTCCGGTTTAACGGAAGTTATCCCAATTCTCGGACCCTGGATCGGTGCTGTTCCCGGGGTGACGATCGGTTTGGTTCAGTCTCCCTTCCAAGGATTTCTAACTTTGCTAGTCTACATCGTTGTCCAGCAGTTAGAGGGCAACGTCTTGGTGCCACGCATCATGTCTAAAGCGGTCGGGCTTAACCCTTTTATTGTGATATTGGCGATCCTTATCGGCGGCAAGCTTTATGGCCTGATGGGTGTACTGCTCTCCGTGCCATTAGCTGCTGCCATATCCGTCGTTGCCGAAGACTGGCCTTTAATACGTGACACATTTTCTTCCCCCCGACAAAAAAGCTGACCCAAGCCGATGAAGATTGTCATCGGCTCCATGACCTATCCGTTGGCTAACGGCGTGACCACCTCAATTAATACAAGCGTTGATGGTTTTGTTAGGGCCGGGCATAAGGTGGCGATTATCGCACCACGCTACGATGACTTGGGTAAAGTTCGGCCGGAACACCACCCAGTTACTTCATCAGAAATTGGACGCTGGTTTTTATCGGCTCTCCATAAAAAAGAGAGGTTTTTTTCCGCTTCCAGCGCTACAGAGGAGATTAAAAAAATTGTCGAAGATTTCCGGCCCGATGCCTATTGGCTTCATACCGTGACCTGGGCGCCAAACGCTTTCGAAAGAATAATGCAACAATCCAATAAACCGAATGTCCTGACCTACCACACTTTAATAGAAGACTACGGCCGAGCCTACGCCGGTGAGATTGGTGCCTGGAAAATGCGTACTCGATCTAGGAACGTTGCCAATGAGATGGATGCAGTTATTGTACCAAGTGAAGTTATCGCCAAACGGCTATCGCTCTACGGTGTCAGAAAGAGCGTTGATGTTATACCAACGGGTATTAGCATACCCAACAAATCTTATACAAAAAAAGAAATTGCCGAACGTTTCCACTTTGCTGTTGATTCAAAAGTGCTACTCTATGTTGGTCGTGTATCTCGTGAAAAAAACATTACAAAATTACTCCAGTTAACCCAACCGTTACTCCAGGAGAAAAAAACCGTTCTGCTTCTGGTGGGGCCAGGTGACCTAATTGAAACTAAAGATCGAGCAAAGATGTGGGGAATTGATCGGCAAGTTGTTTGCACTGGCGCTCTACCAAAAGAAGATACGCAAAAAATTTACGGCGCGGCTGATTGCTTTGTGTTTACTTCCCAAACAGAGACGCAAGGGTTAGTAATCGGGGAAGCGATGATGGCCAATCTGCCGGTCGTTGCGCTCTACTCTCCGATCCAGCCTGAGGTCTACCCAGACAACACCGCAGTAGTTGTACATGATCCGCGACAATTTTCTAATTCAATCCGATCAATTATCTTAGATAGTCCACGACGGAAATTAATGACTACCCAAGCCAAGAAATTTGTCGAAAAAAATTTTTCGATTGAGGGAATGATTAGTAAACAAATCGCACTATTCGAGCGATTGATCAACTAAAATGTGGGTAGTGTAGGATTCGGACCTACGACCCCCGCAGTGTAAATGCGGTGCTCTACCACTGAGCTAACTACCCTTTGTACCCGAGGCCGGATTCGAACCGGCACGAGCTTGCGCTCACAGCGTTTTAAGCGCTGAGTGTCTACCATTTCACCACTCGGGCAAGAACTAAACGCTATCTATTTTATCAGAAACCAGCTCTTCTGTCGCTAAGAAACCGGCTACTTTTCGACCGCCGTTACCACCAAGTAATTTTGCCAACCGGCCAACGTCAAAGGTTCGGCTTTGGGTTCTTAAACTTCCTTGCCACCCTTTGTCAGTTTCCACCAGGACTAATGCCGCTTTGGTTCCTTCAATCGAACACAAATATTTCGCCAGGCCGTTTAAATCTTCACGATTGGCACTGGTTTTTTCAAGAGTGACTTTACTAACCCGAGCGACGGCAATACCAAGCGAGTTCACGGAAACCGACCCAAGAATTTCTCCCCAAAGGCGCATTTTTTTTAAATCTCGCTGTGGACCCAAAGTAGAACGAATTTTTTGGTAATCGGCGCCGTGACGGACTAAACTGGCGGCAAGTTTTAGCGTTTCACTAGTTGTATTGGGGTGCTGAAAACCGCCGGTATCAGTATGAATCCCCAGAAGCAAAGCGGTGGCGATTGCTTGGTTGAGCGGACATCGAAGTTCATCGATAATATTAGCCACCATCTCACAAGTTGATGAGGCTTGGGTGTCTTGGTAATACTCATTGGCCATCGTCACTAAATCGCCTTGTTGGTGATGATCAATGACTATAATTTTTTTACGTTTAGCAATCTTTGTTAATTCACTGGCAAAACCGGTGCGTTTGATGTCCGGACAGTCTAAAACGACAAATAAATTTCCGCTTGGAGGGAGTGTTGTTTCTATTGGGAAAGAACCGAGGATTTCGGTAAAAACATTTGAGACAGGACTTTTAGAGACTATTTTTACTCGCTTGCCTGTCAGAGTGTTGAAAAGTGCCAAGGCCGAGCCAATTGCGTCGCCGTCTGGATTCTGGTGCAGAACAAGAACAATAGAATTAGCGTAGCGAAGCGATCCGGCAACCGACTTCGCCGTACTCATGAGAGTCTGACGAAATCACGGCCCTCCTCCGGCATTGTTTGATCGGACATTTTAAATGTATCGACGGGATCAGATTTAAAAGATGATTGGATTTCTTCCGTATTGGTTTTTGTGCTGACAACAACTTGGCTAGGGTCGTACTGTTCCAAGGTCTCATTGAAGAAACTTCGACCAAGAGTTTGCAGGAATCGGCCAAAAATTACCGTATCGCAAGGCGAAAATTGAGTTTTTTCAAACGAGGTAGGTTTTTCGTGCCCAAAAATATAAACAAGCTGTAATTTATCCCAAACTATTAAGGCAGCTGACTCACCATAAACGATTTCAACTCCTTCGGATTCGTACTCACCTGGCTCACTGACGTCTAGATCTCCAAGATTGATTTTTTCACCGGTGAGTATCAGCCTTTGTTGACCGTTTTTTATCTCGAACCCTTCTTCAACAGTTTTGATTTGCAACATTAATTAATAATAATTAGGCAAATTTTACGGATATCTTGCGTAACTCCGGTTCAATTGAAACAACTTCAAATTTGGATATCTGGCCGTCTTTGACCACAGATTCTATCTTTTCGCCTTCTGGCATCTGGCTAACGTGGAAGAGACCCTCTAAATTATCCGATAATTTAACAAAAGCGCCGTAAGGCGTGACACGAGTAATCTGACCCTCAACCTTGTCGCCGACAGCCAAATTCTTGATCTCACTTTGCCATGGGTCGGGCTGAAGTTTCTTCATCGACAACGATACACGGCCACCCTCAACGCTCACGACTTCCGCTTCCACTTCTTGGCCAACGGTAAAATGTTCGCGTAGATTATTAATTCTTTGCCAAGAGACTTGAGAGATATGGACTAGTGCTTCTAGACCACCGATATCAACAAACAATCCAAAATCAACAATGCCGGTAACTTTACCGCTAACGTGCTGACCAACTTCAAATTCCTGAGCTTTCTCTTCGAGATCAGCGTCTCCGGCTGCTTTTTCAGAGAAGACGATTTTGTTGGTCGGTTTATCATAAGACATGATTTTTACATCGATTGTCTGACCAATCAATTCAGCAAGTTTGGTCTGGATTTGGCTGCGGTCGCCGTTGACGCGGGGATAATGTTTGGCTGAGAGCTGTGAAACCGGAATAAAACCTTGCATGTCGCCGTATTGGGCAACTAAGCCACCTTTGTTGGCTTGGATAACTTTTACAGAAATGGCTTCACCGCTAGAGTTGCGGGTTTCAAGCATACCCCAGAGTTTTTCTTTTTCCGCTTTTTTAAGAGAAAGGATTACATAACCGTTATCATTTTCAGTTGACAGAACGTAAGCACGGATAACATCACCAGTTTTAAAACGGGCGGCATCGGCCGAGAGTTCTTTTTCCGGAATAATACCGGTTGCTAAACCAGCGACATCGACAAGAATATGGTCTTTGGTAGTTAAGACAACCGTCACATCAATTACTTCGCCTTCGGTAAATGGTACGAGTTTGTCGCCGAGCAGCTCGACGAGAGCATCCATAGTGGTTGGGCTGGTAAGTGTTTTAGGCATTTATTTTTTTCTTTGCGGTTAACAAACAGAGATATTGTGAACGTTTTAGCAAGCGGCTGTATTCTTATGACTTGACCATTGCCAGCCGCGCCGTGACTAGTGAACAGTATCTCTGTTTGTTAACGTTTCCCTTTCTTCTTAGGAATATACCTGAAGAAACGCTCTTTTTCAAGATACTCACGTCTTTTTGGTGGGGCAACACGGAATACATAAAATGCAACCCAACCTGTCCAGACCAAAATGACAAGTAAACTGCCTAGTACAACCAAGCGACTTGAGAGATATGCAATCTGTTGAGAGCGGAAGAAAGAGTAGCTAATTGCCATAACAATAATAAACGCGACTATGTTAGCTAGCTGGTTAATTGAACCCTCAAAGATCGGAACGTATTGTTGGGCGGCTTTGAGGCGACGGCGCCAGAAAACTAACAGCACTGTCAGAGCTAAGACGAATATAAGAGTTGCTAGAGAATACGACGTTTGCGGAGGCAGGCCAGCTTCGGTCCAGTAGTTCCAATTAAACAGATTTCTGAGATCTGACCAAACAAACTGTTGAGACGAAAAGTAATCGCTTAATGTGGCAAGTCGAGAAGTGAAAAAGTTTTTCATCTAATTTTGCTTCCAGGGTTAACTTCGGTTACGGGTGTTAGTAGAACAGGAGAATCTTCATTTGAAGTGGCCAAAATCTCCGAGCTACTCGTCGTTTTGGCAACCGGGGACACTGCCAAAATCT
>JBBTZC010000060.1:0-10658 GCA_038078495.1 Patescibacteria group bacterium
ATTTCATAATGTTAGGCAGAATAGCAATTAAGGACAAGAAAATGGCACCAATAAAGGTCAGCCGACCGATTGTGTAGCTTAAGAAACCAGCAGTTTCAGAGCCCGGTCTAATTCCCGGAACGAAACCACCTTGTTTTTGCAAATTTTCGGAGATTTCTTTTGGTTGAAAGACAACATAAGTATAGAAAAAAGTGAATATAAATACGAGGAAAAAGTAGCTGATGGTGTAATAGAGGTCATTATTAGTAAAATTAGTCACGACGGTGGCAAACTTCTGTAACAACTCAGATCGGGCCGTTGACAGGAAACGGGCAATAATAGTCGGGAAAGTCAAAAAACTTAACGCGAAGATGATCGGGATTACTCCGGCCGTGTTAACTTTCAAGGGGAGGTAAGAATCAATTCCGCTACCAGCTGATGGCGTAACAACTCGTCGCGGATAAGTTACTGGTACTTTTCTCTCCGCATCGTTCATAATTACTATGACCGCAATCGTGGCCAGTGCCAGTAGGGCAATAACTATTAAAGTTGAAATATTTCCTGCTTGGGCAATGGTCGCAGTGTTAAGGATTTGTTGCGGTAAACCAGCAATAATACCTAAAGCAATGATTAGAGATATGCCATTACCCAATCCCTTTTCGGATATTAATTCGCCGATCCACATCACGAAAATACTGGTCGCAACTATGACCAGCAACGTCAGAAGTAGTTGAGACGTTGTTAAAGCCGTGAGGATATTTTGGCTTTTGAGTAACACTAGCATACCGTAACCTTGCAGTATCGCCATCGGCACGGTTAAGTACCGCGTATATTGATTAAGCTTTTCTCGGCCAGACGTCCCCTCTTTACTGATTTCTTCCCACGCTGGAACAATTTTAGTCATCATCTGGACCACAATCGAAGCTGTAATGTACGGGCCAACTCCCATTAAATCAATCGAGATATTTGAAATTGACCCTCCTGTAAAAATACTCAAAACGCTGAAAACTTGGTTTTGGCTTTGGTTAAGAAAATTGTCAAGCGCAACTCGGTCGATTCCCGGTAACGGGATATGGGCAATTATCCTCACAAAAGCCAGTAACGCTAGCGAAAAAAGAATTTTGGTACGAAGATCTTTGCTCTTCCAAATATGACGCAAGACTTCAAACATCAGGTTCTAAGTGAAGCGGAGCAATTTACTTCTCCTAACTTGACTCCCTCTTTTAGCTCGCCGCGTTTAATAATTTTTACCCCCTTACCAAGACTGGATCGACGAATAATTCCGTGCTCAACAAGGCTTTCTACTGAAACTGTTTCACCTTTCTTAAAATGGCGATTGATAACATCAGTTGAAATCACTTGAAATTTTTCCACCCTATGATTGAATCCTCTTTTCTTTGCCTGAATACGATAAAGAGGGGTCTGTCCGCCCTCAAACCATTCCTGAACTTTTCGTCCAGAACCGGCTCTTGAGTTTTGTCCTTTTGTTCCACGGCCAGCAGTTTTTCCACCACTTCCGGCAATTCCACGTCCAACACGGTGACGTTTGGTGTTTTTAATCCCAGAAAACAGTAAAGAAATGTTCATCTAGCTATCCTTCTTTCGTCCTTTTTCCTGGGAGAGGTTCTTTAGGGCCAAATATGTTGCCATGGCGTTATTCAAAGCATTAGCGCTACCGATGGATTTACTGACGATGTTGGATATTCCGGCTAGTTCAACCACCGCCCTGACCGATCCACCAGCAATAACAGAGTGACCCTGCGGTGCTGGCTTTAGAATTACTCTACTTGTTCCATACACTTCCATGACAGGATGACTAATTGTCCCCTTAACGATCGGAACGTTAATCATGGTTTTATCGGCCTTATTTTTCGCCTTGGCGATCGCTCCTTGAACATCCGCCGCCTTACCAGTTCCAACACCAACCTGTCCGTTACGATTTCCTACTACTACTATGGCACGGAACCGAATCCGGCGCCCTCCTTTAACTGTTCGAGAAATCCGATCGATCGAAACAACGTTCTCCGACATCTCGACATTTTCAGGAATGAACTCTTCCACTACTTCTTTAATTTCTTTCGGAATTGCTTTTATCATTTTAAAACTTTAATCCCCCTTTTCTGGCTTCGTCGGCGAGAATCTGAATTACGCCACGGTAGACAAATCCAGCACGATCAAAAACGACTGTTTTGATCTTGGCTTGGGCGGCTACCTTGGCAATTTGTTTTCCCACGTAGGCAGCTTTTGCTGTACGACTTCCTTTTTCTTTTATCGAACTGGCCGCACCCAGGGTCTTTCCAGTTGAATCATCAATTAACTGAGCGCTTAGATTGTTTAGACTGCGAAAAACAGCCAGTCGAGGCCTGAGTGTGGTTCCGGTAACTTCCATGCGCAGTTTTCTTTTGTCTCTAGCGGTAATCATAATTAAGCTCCCGCCTTTACGGCCTTACCTTGCTTCATCCTAACCTTTTCACCCTCGTATCGGATTCCTTTGCCCTTATACGGTTCAGGAGGTCGGATGCCACGAACTTCAGCCGAAAATTGACCAACTCGTTGGCGATCAATCCCGGAAATACTGATGATGTTCTTTTCAACCTTTGCTTCTAGTCCAACTGGCACGACTAAACGAACTGGGTGGGTAAAACCAACTTGCAAAATAAGTGCGTTATCTTCAATGGCGGCGCGATATCCGATACCCACCAGTTCTAATTTCTTTGTAAAACCGTTCGTTACGCCTTCGACAATGTTTGCAATAAGACTACGGATTGTACCATGAAGAGCGCGGTGTTCGCGCTGTTCGCTTTGGCGGGTTACTTGTAGCGTGTTTTCTTTTTGGCTCACGTCTATGCCTTCGGGTAAACTGAGGGACAGCTTCCCTTTAGCACCAATTAGCGTCAAAACTCGATCCTCTCGTGATAAAGAGACATTGTCAGGTAATATGATTGGCTGTACACCTATACGCGACATTACCAAACCTCACAGACTAATTCACCGCCAACTTTTTGTTTTCGGGCTTGACTACCGGTCAGATGGCCTTTAGGGGTAGACAGAATAACAACTCCGGTACCGCCGCGTGGACGAGGGATCTTATCTGTTTTTACATACAATCGTACTCCTGGCTTGCTCAGGCGTTTAATGTGGGTAATTGGCCAATCTTTGTCTAAACTTACCGTTACCTGATTGTCTTCAGTTTTGATCGACGCAATAAATCCTTCGCTTTTCAAAATGCCTGCGATATCCAACACGCTCTTACTGGATCTTATAGGCACCTCTAGCTTACCGGTCATGCTGGCGTTACGAAGGCGGGTTAAGAAATCTGAAATAGTATCGTTATACATTACCAGCTCGCCTTTCTGACCCCAGGAATCTGTCCGGTAGACGCTCTCTCTCGAAAACAAATTCGGCAGATACCAAATTTACGCAAGTAGCTGCGATTACGACCACACAAAGCGCACCGATTTACTTCTCGGACTTTGTATTTTTCCACTTTGCCTATCATATATCGTTTACTTGCCATATTAACCTGTTAATTTTAGCTGACTTTCATCGGAAAACCAAGACTTTTAAGAAACTGCGCTGATGCGCTTGGGTTGGAATTAGAAATAGTAAAAGTTACCTCAACTCCAAATGGTTTGTCGAGTCCGTCGTGACCGAGCTCAACAAAAGCTACCTGGTCCTTGAAACCAATGGTCAAGTTTCCGCTTTGATCGAAGGATTTTGGATTAATTCCCTTGAAGTCTCTAATACGTGGTAGAGAAATATTTACAAGTCGATCGATAAAATCAAACATTTTATTGCTTCGCAGAGTGACCCGAACCCCTACCTCATCACCAGAACGAATTTTAAATCCAGCTATAGCCTTTTTAGCACGAGTAATAACCGGCTTCTGACCAGTGATTTTACCTAACGCACCAACGATATAGGTAACCATATCTTTGTTACCTTTATTCTGTCCTAAGCCAACATTTAAATTAACGGTCTTAAGTTTAGGCAGAGCATTAACATTTTTAATTCCTAGTGACTCAGAAAGAGTAACACGAATCTTTGTGCTTTTTTCTTTGACGTCTATCTTAGGCATGTTGCTCCTGTTTTGCAGAAAGGTCACGATTACTTAATTTTGTAACACGGATCTTTTTTGAACCCTTAACTTCATAACCAACCCTGCTAGGCTTGTCATTTGACGGATCGATAATCATTAAATTAGACATTGCTAAAGGCATTGCTTGGTCAATAATTCCACCCTGAGGGTTCTTAGCAGAACGTTTTAAGTGTTTCTTGACCATATTTAAACCTGAGACTATCGCCTTATTCTTTTTTGTTAAGACGAGCTCTACCGTACCAACTTGGTTACGATTCTTGCCAGCAATAATTAAAACTTTGTCGCCTTTTCTTATTTTCATTTCGAACCCCAAAAGTGAGAAATATGAATGTATGCCATGATTATAGGACTTCTTTCGCTAATGAAATAATTTTCATAAATCCTCTATCGCGTAGCTCGCGAGCGACTGGCCCGAAGATACGCGTACCTCGCGGAGTGCCGTCATCATTTATTACTACTGCCGCGTTGTCGTCAAAGCGGATACTTGAGCCATCAGTTCGACGAATCGGTTTAGTCTGACGAACTATGACAGCACGTACAACTTCGTGGGCTTTAACGTTTCCCAGGGGAGTGGCTAACTTAACAGAAGCAACAACAACGTCTCCAATTTGGGCCGCAGCAAACTTACCTTGTTTTATCACTTTTATAAGTCCTAAAACCCGGGCTCCAGAGTTGTCGGCAACTTTCATATAAGAACGCAGTTGTAACATCTACTTACTCTCCTTTTTGGTTTTTGCTTTGGCTGGCTTCTTAGCAACAACTTTTTTCGGAACCGTTTTATCGCTAATAGGCTGTATCTTCCAGAATTTTCGCTTGGAGATAGGACGAGTTGGGATTATCTCAACTTTAGTACCAACCTCAATAACGTTACCTAGGTTGTGTACCAAGTAACGGCCAGTTCTCTTGTAACGTTTCTTAAAAATACGGTGTACTTTCCAGGTGACCACCTCAACAACGGCCGTATCCTTGGCCGTATTAGTTACCACAACTCCCGTTAAATATTTTTGCATCTTTTTACTTCAGCGCTTCGCTAACTTTTTCGTCAAGAACAGTCGCAAGGCGAGCAATCTCCTTTTTTATTTGACCGATCTCGGAAACGTTCTTTAATTTACCCAAGATCTTTTCCTGATTAAGGGTGAAAAGCTGCTTTCGGTTCTCGGTTATTTTAACAGAGATTTCGTTGATAGTCGATCGGCGCGCCTTGTCTAAAGTTTCAGTTCTTTTCATTTTTCTTAGGAGTTTCTAATAAACTTAGTTTTTAAGGGTAGCTTATGAGCTGCTAGACGCATCGCTTCGTCAGCGATCGACTCCTCTACTCCCGACATCTCAAAAAGAATTGTTCCTGGTTTGACGACGGCTACAAAGTGATCTAATCCTCCCTTTCCACCACCCATACCAACTTCAGCTGGCTTAGCAGTGACGGGTTTGTGAGGAAAAATTCGTATCCAAATTTTACCGCCACGTTTGATATAACGAGTCATGGCTCGACGAGAAGATTCTATTTGTCTTGAACTCAACCAACCGCGTTCGATTGTTTTTAATCCAAAATCGCCGAACTCTAACTCGGTTCCTCGAGTTGCCGGACCAGCGTAAGTTCCCTTAAAGACCTTTCTGTGCTTAAGCTTCCTTGGTAATAGCATCTTATTTCTCCTCCTCAACAATCTGATGAGGACCTAAGTTCACCCAAACCTTAACACCAGTAACACCATAAGTTGTTTTAGCATGGTAAACTGCGTGATCAATATTAATATTAAAACGTGAAAGCGGAATCGAACCAGTCTGAAACTTCTCCGTACGGGCAATCTCGGCACCGTTTAGACGACCCGAAACGATGATTTTAATACCTTTGGCGTTTTTTGCCATCGTTTTTTCGAGGGCTTGTTTGCAGGCTCGGCGGTACGGAATCCGTCTTTCAATCTGATTGCCAATATTTTGAGCCACTAACTCTGCCGAAAGCTCTGGGTTACGATCTTCGACGATATCAATACGAACAGCAGGTATACCAGCAGGGTAAAAAAGTCTTTGAACCTGTAACTTTAGGTCGGTAATTCCTTGGCCCCCACGTCCAATAACTAGTCCCGGCTTACTTGTCACGACTTCTATTGCCAATTTGTCTCGTGAACGAACGATCGTCACCGACTTCACGCCTGCGTTGTTTAGCTTCTTTTGAATATAATCGCGTATCTTAAAGTCGGATACTAAGTATTCCTTAAATCTATTACCACCAAACCAGCGACTCTGCCAAGTAGATGTAATCGGAATTCTATTACTGATCGGATTTATCTTATGTCCCATTATTATTTCATTCCCCTTTTGCTTCTTACCTTGGTCTCAACCTTCCCCTTGGCAACAACAACAGGTTCCTTGGGGGTAGAACTTTTGTCGTTACGCTCTTCGAGTATTACGGTGATGTGCGCTAAGTGTTTAATGTAGCGGTTAGTTCGGCCGCGAGCGTTAGCACGACTACGCTTGATACGTGGTCCTTCTGTAGCATAGGCTTGCGACACCACCATGTCGTTGGCTGAAAATTCTTTTTTCTCTGCCGCGGCACGAGCCATCCTAAGAGTTTTGTTTAGCATCTGAGCGGAGTCCTGGGCCATGAGTGACGTTCTGTCGATGGCAGATTCTAATTTCTGGCCAACAAAAATCGACAAAACTGGTCGAAGTTTGCGAGCTGAATGGCGAACGTAGTTTAATCTTACTTTTATCATCTTATGGTTTATCTACAGTCTTAGATTTGTCTACGGCCTGTTCTTTAGCCATTTTACCGCCGTGACTCTTAAACGTTCGTGTCGGAGCAAATTCGCCCAATTTATGTCCGACCATTTCTTCAAACACAATGACATTCAAGTGCTTTCGACCGTTGTGAACGGCAAAAGTGAAACCAACCATTTCGGGGAAAATCGTTGAATGACGAGACCAAGTTTTAATCACAGACTTACTGCCGGCTTCAGCCATCTTCTTAACTTTCTCCATTAACTTTAGGTCTATATACGGACCTTTTTTAATTGATCGTGACATAATTTATCTCTTTGTTCTCCGTTGCAAAATGAACTTTGTAGTTCGTTTATTTCGACGTGTTCTGTAACCCAGTGCCGGTTTACCCCAAGGAGTCTTTGGATGTTTCAAACCGATCGGGTTAACTCCTTCTCCACCTCCATGGGGGTGGGAAACGGGGTTCATGGCTTTACCACGAACCGTTGGACGGATTCCCATGTGTCGAGTTCGGCCTGCTTTGGCGATGCGAATCCGGTTGTGAGTGACATTGGATACTGTGCCGACTGACGCCATACATTCTAGCAAGATTTTACGGATTTCTGAAGAAGGCATTTTAATGTAAGCGTATTTACCTTCTTTGGCGGTTATTGTTGCCGCAGAACCTGCTGAACGCACGATTTGCCCGCCACGTCCTGGTTGGAGCTCGATGTTGTGAATCTCAACGCCAACTCCGATGTCGGCAAGCTTCGCTCTTGACCCGAGAGAAATTCTTTTCGATTGACCCGAGGTTACGCTCTGACCAACCTTCATCTTGTCGGCTGCTAAGATATATTTCTTTGACTTATCCGGCATTTCCAGTAGGGCAATAAAAGATGATCGGTTTGGATCATATTCTAACGATTCCACCCTGGCTGTTCCTTCAAAAGGTAAGAATTTAAAATCTATCAAACGATAAAGACGTTTTGCCCCACCTCCACGATGCCAAACAGAAATACGTCCGTGTTTGTCTCGTCCTGCGTGTGATTGCAAAGCAACCGTAAGAGAACGCTCAGGACGCTTTTTAGAAAGCGTTTCAAAATCTCCGAAGCTCTTAAGGCGTTGAGCGGGAGTTGTGGGGTTAATTAGTCGTGGCATCAGTTTTTCTCCTTAGCCTGCTCTTTAGAATTCTTATCTTCTTTTTGCTTGGGAAGTTCGAAACCAGGTAGTTTCTGACCCTTTTTCAGCTGAACGTAGGCCTTACGACGAGAGGATTGAACTCCGGGTAGACGTTTGAATTTAACACGCTTAGCGGGTAGGTTAACAATCCGCACAGAAATAACATCAAGATCAAACTGTTTTTTCAGTTCCGTCGCAATGGAACTCTTAGTAGCATTCCTATCGACCGTCATAACATAAAGACCCCTGTCCATACCTAGCGCGGCTTTCTCAGTTAAAATAGGTGAAGAAATTAAGTTCATGAAGTTACCTCAGTATTTTTCTTATTGGTAGCTTTGGTCGTCTTTTTCGCTGGAGTTAATTTTCCGTAGATCCGGTCATAGCAATCTTTCTCCATCACTAAAGTCTTGTAGAAAGCTAAGTCCAAAATAGAAACCTGATCGAGTGGTTTGACGTCAGTATTAGGAATATTAGAGGTTGCCAAAATAAGTTCTGGTTCAATCGTTGTGGTTACTAATAAGGTTTTACCCTTCGGCTTAATTTCAGA
This sequence comes from Patescibacteria group bacterium, assembly GCA_038078495.1. GTDB lineage: Bacteria > Patescibacteriota > UBA1384 > 2-12-FULL-50-11 > 2-12-FULL-50-11 > JANLIQ01. Next base: position 8,499 of record JBBTZC010000060.1, read on the forward strand.
CAACAACTTCACTGCAAGCTTGGTTCTCGGTTCCGTAAGATGTAATTTAGGAACGCTAATAACCCTATCCTCAATCTTAAATAACTGCCAGAGCTGCTCTTTAGCAAGACTAGCCATTTTCTTGGGTAATGCTTGCTTGAAATTTTGCTTGTTTGTTGGTCCGAAGGTAATACCACCACCAACCCAAATTGGCGAGCGCGAAGATCCAACCCGGGCTCGGCCAGTGCCTTTTTGTTTCCAGGGTTTTCTACCGCCACCAGAAACTTCACCCCGAGTCTTGGTGTGGGCAGTGGATTGTCTTTGGTTTGCCTGGAGAGCCAGAACAGCCTGTTTAATTAAATTCTTATTTATCATTGTCTTGGCTTTTAATAAAAACTCGACCCTTCTTTGGGCCGGGTACCGCGCCTGAAACGATCAAGGTGTTATTTTCAGAATCTACTGAAAGAATCTTACTACCGCGACTCGTAAAGTTCTCCATCCCCATATGTCCCGCCATTTTTTGCCCTTTAACAACTCTCTGGGGACGCTGGGCTCCGATAGAGCCGGGGCGACGCTGATGAGAGTGCCCATGGCTTGAAGGCCAGCCGGCAAAACCGTGTCGCTTAACGCCTCCGGCAAAGCCTTTGCCTCGAGTAACGCCAGTAACGCTAACTTTTTCACCTACCTTAAATTGTTCAACAGTTAATTGCTCGCCTTGAATGGCTTCGGGAAGTGTTTTGAGCCAAATCCCCTTCTTTGAACCAAGATGCTCAGCCGTTTTGCGCTGAGCTTTGTTTGTTTTACCTGATACTGGAATACCGATAATTGTTTGGCTATTGGTGGTGTCAAGGACAATATTTCCCGGTGCTGTTATGACCGTACCAGGAACCAGACGACCTTTGTCGTCCCACATCTGAGTCATTCCCACTTTGTGGCCAAGAAGAGCTTTCATTGATTAAATATGTTGACTGATTTTCCCAATTTAATGGGGCAGACATTAGAGCTATTTTCTCAATTTATGAGTCTCGAGTCAAGGGGAGTAACAGGCGCAGTTCGGAATGAACGCCAGAAATCCCAATATTACACAGAGTTTATTAGGCGTTTTATCTAATGAATCTCGGTGATTGTTTGGATAATCTAAGCCTAGCTTCAAGTTGGAATCAGTCCATTCCATGGATTCCCACCTATGGCAATAGGATCTCCAACAAGTTTCTAGCCGGCTCGAGACCACCAGCGAGCCGGCGTCCACTGTGTTTAATAGGTATATATTTATTGACAGAGACGTCCTAATGCTGTTACGCTATTGATCGTCAAAAGTTACGGAGGACATTAGAAATATGAATTGTTTAGTATGCGATGAGCCCGAACCAGAAGGTGCATTTCAGCCGTTGTTGTTGATCAAGCTACCATCTATCGACCTAGGTGCAAGACTGTGTTCGGATTGCGCGAACCGCGTTAGCGAGCAGACTACGCACATCATGAGCCTTGATCGGAAGGACGTTCACAGGTTTGCAGATGAGCTTTGCGACCATCTACCGTTGACGCTAGACCCACTACAAAAAAAGCTGATTGGATTCAGATTGATCGCGCTTGCAGCTGTCCGGACGAATAGGACCGCGAAGAGCCTGATCGATGAAGCGAACAGAAACGGTTGGTCTCAAGACGTCATCTGGAACACTTTTTCTCTCAAGTCGGTTTCGGCTCTCACGGGTAGCTGAAACCGACTACTCAGGCGACCTGCTCTCATTAGACTAGGTCGCTGTTTTTAATATTATAGTTTGAGCCGCCCCGTCTTGAAGGACTAAGGGCGGCTTCCGGTGAGGGTTTCGAGGGAATTAAATCGGGCCGAGCCGGCGGATGGTTCGGGAGTGCCACCGGCTCGCCTAATAACCCTTATGTTCAAGACAATTATATCCGTTTAATTAATTAAGTCAACTACCGCCATACGAGAGCCTAACTTTACAAATAAAAAAGGGTGTATATTGGTATTAGACCTTCCCTGAGGTCTACAGGCGAGATCACTGTCTCTCTGGAGTTGCTACGTGTTCCTTTGTTCGTTAAGCGCATCAAGAACAACAACGGTAAAAAGGCTACTAGGAAAAAGTTAAGTGAGGTTGTTCTAAAGAACACAGCTGGATCCTCCCACGAGGTAAGTGTGTTCAGGGAGAGCGGTGGCGGAGT
>JBBTZC010000061.1:0-9893 GCA_038078495.1 Patescibacteria group bacterium
GCCTTGGCCTTTATTAAGGTTCAAGACCGGCCGTTTATCTTTTTCCTTGGATCTTTGGTCCGCTACCTCCAGAGACCAAAAACTCGAGTTTGGCAGAAGGGCCAATACCAGCGCTCAACCCATATCGTAGTCAAAGAAGAGGTGAAGGAAGAGGCTCCACACAAAGACTTTGATAAGGCCCGTGTTCGAGATATTGTCGGTGTACTAGATACGTCTGAAACTAAGCCAGGGGGTCAAAATGTCCAATAAACCTAGCTCTAAGAAAGCTAGTCCTTCGTCTACCCAGCAATACGTAGCGATCTCTGAAATCCGCGACGATGTTGTTGTTTTGAATGATGGTTCTATTCGCCAGGTTGTTAAAGTTAAGCCAGTTTCCATCGAGCTACGAAGCCAAAAGGAACAAGACGCCGTTATTTACCAGTTCCGTAGCTTCTTGAATGCCTTAAAATTCCCTATCCAGATAGCTATACAGGGAAGACGAGTGGATCTAAGCCGTTACATCGCCAAACTACAAACTATTGGGGCTGACGAACAAAACGAGTTAATAAAGGTTCAGATAACAGATTACATCGATTTTATTGAACGACTTTCCAACGAAGTTAACATTATGGATCGGTCGTACTATGTTATCGTCCCTCACAACAAAAACCCTGGTGTTTCGACCACCAAACAGACCTGGATAGACAAGATCCTTGGTGGCAAAAAGAACAAGGAAACGGTTTATACAGTTCAGGAGTTTGAGGAGTTAAAAGTTCAGCTCGAAGAGAAGACTCAGATTGTTACCGGTCGTTTAGAATCGCTCGGTATTCAGGCCAAAAAGCTCAGTTCGGCTGAACTAATCGAACTGTACTACAACACCTACAATCCCGAGGAGTCGACTACCCAACACATCGAAGACATCGAGCAGTTGACTAGCTCGGTGATTAAAAAAGGCAAGAACGACGACCAGGTAACCAACGTGGTTACAGATGTTATCAAGGCCGCCCAAGCTGGTAAGTTGGCGCCCGAAACGGAAACACCTTCCGTTTTACCTCCACCAAAGAATCCGCCGGCTGGCGGAAAGCCACCAGAAGTACCGTTAACGAGCGGAGCGGAGCCGGTAATCACCAAGAAAAAATCTCTTAGCGAGATTATGGCATCTATCAACCCAAAAGAGGCCAAGACGGTTGCCGATACTGAAATGGACATCTTTAAGAAGGGTCTGGCCGATTTACTAGATATCATCTCCCCCGCTGGTATGTCTATCTCACCAAGTTATTTGCAGATAGGTTCGTTCTACGCCCGAACGATGTTTGTTTTTACTTACCCACGCTACCTATACTCCGGCTGGTTATCTCCGATCTACAACTTCGACGCCACTATAGATGTTTCTATGTTCATCTATCCGCTTGAATCGGCCTTGGTAATGAATCAGTTGCGTCGCAAGACCACCCAACTGCAGTCGAGCTTGCAGATCGAGCAAGAAAAGGGTCTGGTTCGTAATCCGGAATTGGAGACAGCCATTGGCGACGTTGAAGAATTGCGCGACACCCTCCAGAAGGGCGAGACTCGGCTCTTCCAATACTCGCTTTACTTTACTATCTACGCTAAAACGCCTGAAGATTTACAAACCCTAACGAAACAAATTGAAACAACGCTCGGTGGAATGCTCGTCTACTCCAAACCGGCTCTACTTCAAATGGAGGAGGGCTTCTCGACAACGATGCCGCTGGCCTACGACGAGCTCCAGATTGTCCGCAACCTCGACACCGATTCGCTCTCGACCACCTTCCCCTTCTCAAGCCAGGACCTTTCTCATCACGACGGCGTTCTGTACGGCATTAACCTGCACAATAGCTCCTTGGTGCTGTTCGATCGTTTCCAGATGGAAAACGCTAATCAGGTTGTCTTTGCCAAGTCCGGCGCTGGTAAATCTTACTCCATTAAACTTGAGGCCTTACGAACACTAATGCTCGGGGCGGAGGTAATCGTTGTTGACCCAGAACGAGAGTACGAAACGCTTTCCCAAACCATTGGCGGCACTTATATTGATATATCTTTAAACTCCGCCCAAAAGATTAACCCATTTGATCTACCTAAATACGTTTCGGCCGACTCGGCGGAAGCCGGCGAGGATGTTTTACGCACCACCATTGCTGGTTTGCACGGACTAATTTCACTGATGGCTGGCGGCTTGAACGCCGAGGAAGACGCCTTACTAGATAAAGCGCTTTACGAAACATACGCCATGAAAGATATCTCGATTGATCCGGCCACCCAGAATAACCCGCCACCATTACTGACTGACTTGGTTGGTGTTTTGTCGAATATGACCGGGGCCGAACAGCTAGTAAACCGATTAGTAAAGTTCTCCGAGGGATCTTTTTCAAACTTGTTCGACTCGCCAACCAATATCGATCTAACAAATAAATTTACCGTTTTCTCTATTCGAAATATGGAGGATGAGCTCCGACCGTTAGCGATGTATCTGGTCTTGAATTACATTTGGGCTCGAGTCAAAGGTCAGCTCAAAAAGCGTCTACTGATAATTGATGAGGCCTGGTGGATGATGCGCTATGAAGATACTGCCAAGTTCTTAAATGCTATGACCAAGCGAGCCAGAAAGTACTTTTTGGGAGTAACGGTTATTAGCCAGGATGTTGAAGATTTTATAGATAACGCTTACGGCAAGGCGATCGTATCTAACTCCGCCACCCAGCTCTTGCTCGGCCAGTCGCCAACTGCCGTTGACAAACTAGCCAGCGTCTTTAAGCTGACCGACGGTGAAAAACAGTTTCTACAAACGGCTGACGTTGGACAAGGACTGCTAGTAGCCGGAGTGGATAGAGCAGCCATTCAAATTATTGCCTCCTACACTGAAGATCAATTTATCACTACTAACCCCGAACAGATCTTAAGTATGTTCGGACAGGAGGCATCTCCTTAGAAAAATAAATGGCACAAGAAGAGTTACCGGAAGAAATAGGTGAAACTGGAATACCAGAAACCCCGGTTGATCCAGGGGTAGATGACCAACAAGTTTCGCAACCCAACATTATCGATCAAGGCTTAAATGCTAAAGATCAGTTTGATCAGGGCAAAGAGCTCTATGCCAAAGGCAAGGAAAAACTGGCCGCTCGTAGCGCTAAAAAGGCGGGAGCAAAAGGAGCGAAGGAGGGCTTAAAAGAGGGGGTGGAAAAGCAAGGCGCAGCTGCGGCTAAACGCAAAGTCGCCACCCGCGTTGAGGGCGAAGCCGCCAAACAGGCCGCTAAGGCGGCGGCTCGCAAGGCCACAGCCAAAGTTGGAGCGAGCGCTGTGGCTAAGATCGCCGCTGGTTCGGTTGTGCCGGTTATCGGCAATATTGTTATGGCGATTCTGACCGGCCTACAACTGCTCTGGCCGGCCATTAAGAAATACGGAAAATATGTTATCTACGTCGTTGCCGGACTGTTTCTGCTCCTCGCAATCCCCTTTGGCCTAATCGGCCTCAAAGGTGGTGGACAGTACCCAGCTACCCAGGCCCAACTGCAACAAGCAACTCTGGTTTCCGCGGTCGCTGGTGACCTCATAGCCGGAAAAAAGATTACCCAGGAGGGCGTAGATAAAATCAAAGGTTACTATCGAGACTTGGTCCTGGTCGCTCGCGATAAAAATGCTATCAAAGCCACCGAGGCTGAGAAACGATTCAAGGCGCTTGGAGACCAACTCGACCAACTGATCAACCTTAGCGGTGACCCACAGAAGAAATTACTCGCTCAAATAAAGGCGGAAGAAAAACAGATATTCAAAGATTTTCCTGATCTCTTCCCGGTTGGTGGAACCTGCGCTGATTTAAAGCCATTTATTGACTCCGGGCAGTTCAAGATTGGGTCTGTTAATGGGAAGTCTAACGCCAAGAATGTTATTGAGGGAGTGCTAGCAAATAAAATAGGGGAGGTTTGGCCAGCCAGTCCCGGACTCTGTGCCACGTTAATTTATTTATTAAAAAATGGGGTTAAAATCGGCACTAATACTTTCTCGCTAGGGCACGAAAAGTATTCGGGTAACAAGACTAGTGGTACCACCATCTCCCAACACTGGTGCGGCGAGGCGATAGATATCCAGTCTATTGATGGAGTACACGTTGGTAAAAACGACCCCACCAGAAAAGCAATGCAGTTAATCAAACAGGGCTGGATGGCAAAAGTTGGTGCTTATGAGTCTTTCGGACCATTTTACGATCTTCAACTAAATAACGGCAAGAGTTATCCCAAAGACATTGGTGGTCACGACGACCACATTCACCTTTCTGGCCCACCATTAAATAAGAGTTGCTATGGCAAGTGATAGTTTTGGTCGGTCACTACTTATCATAACCTTCGCCATTCTCTTGGTGACACAACCTCTTTTTTCAATTACCCTATCTCTTATATCGCCCCCGACCCCTGTCTATGCCCAAATAGATAAGCCCGAGGAAGAAGAGCTCCTGCCAGAGGGGGAGGGTGAGGCGGTTGATTCCAACGAAGATGCGCCAGTAGAACCGGCTGACTTTAAAATCGAGACCCTAGACGATCTTGAGGTGTTCTACGAGATTCAAAACAGTCTTAAAATGTCTCCTGACGACGTGAACCAACTCCAGGAAAGTAAGGTTGATGTGCGCGTTACCGATTACCTCCTCCAACTTGTTCTGCCCGAGGAGTATGGCGGGTACGGTTTCGACCACATTAAAGTTAATAGAATCTTGAAAAATTACACCTCCGAAGGCGCCGGCAAGTACGACCGCGAGGGAACACAGTCTGTCACCGACGAGGGCGACATAGTCTCCGGTCATAATCGCGGTCAGGCAGTAGATATCTCCGAGGTGGGCTCGGTCACCTGCAAACTCGTTTACAAACGCCATCTCGGCGGTTCAACGACCAAGTGGCAAAAGCCGCTCCCGATTAAGGTCGCCTGGCAGAGCGTCGAGGGCGTTAAAAACAATCCCACCCCGACCGCCCAGAGCATCTTAGGCGCCTCGGGCGAGATGTCGGCTCGGAGTATTCTGGCGTATCTGAACGAATCGGGCGAGATGGATTACTACATTGAGTTTGTTAAGGGGATGGATTTAAAGACCATCGTTGGTTACGTCGGCGCCAACATTTATTTAAAGACCTTCGGCGTTAACCAAGTTTTATCCGACCCATTTGCTGATGGATTGCTCCATGCCTTGGGCGGAGCGGTGCTCGAAAAAGCTCTGCCCGGCCTGCCGTCGGGTCTTAACACTGGCGACAACGACGAGGACGCCCGAGTGGCTTTCGCCAAGTCCAGAATCGAGCAGGGATTGAACCTGCCCTCTGGTAGTCTGCGCGGCTACGGCTGGGACAATATTTTAGAGGCGACCGGCAAGCGGCACCTCGAAACCTCGCTCGGTATCCCAAGTGGCTACTTCGATAAACACACCCTCGACGAGGCGATGAACAACGAGACTATCAGAACCGTTCTCGATAATTTTGGCCGCTCTGATGACGGTTTGAACTTAATGATCGGCACCGTTGACGCCTTAAAAAAGAAAGACGCCAAGGGCCTGAAGATGGCCGGCGTCAATATCCTCGCCGACGCTCTGAAATTACCCAGCGATCAAAAAGTCATTCTTGAAAAAGCGGTCGCCGCCAAAAAGACCCCGAGCGACGTTAAGCTTGATGGTGTGCCAACCGGCAACACTATCGGTACCGAAGACTTGAAAAACCTATTCTCGGCCGATCCCAAGAAACAAAAAGAGCTTCAAGATTCTTTGAAAGCGATTGGATTGGCGATGGTCCGCGAGGCGGCCAAGAAATCCATTAAAAACAAGTACTCCGGCCTGACCAACGCCATCCTAGCCGATTTACTCAACCCGAAGACAACCGTTAAGCTCGGCGATCTGACTAACACCGTCGGCGCCTCGACGATGGGCGTCCAAATCGGCGTTGACGACGCCAGTTTGAACAAAGGCAAGGTTGATATTAAGACTTTTGTCACTCGTCACGGCAGTGAGATCGCTACTTTTATCAACAAAGAATACAGCATCAAAGATTCGGTCTCCCAGATTATCCCCGCCGATTTAGTCGGCTTGTTTGACGGCAAAAACCTGACACTGGCCGAGAAATTAGGCGCTGTACAGGTGGACAAGGCCTTCGGCTGGAATACCGGCTCGACTTACGCCGTCGTCAATGGTAACAAAAAACTCTCCGATGCGGTGCCGGAAATTTTCTCCAACTACGTCGGCAAGATGCTCGGCTTGAAAAATCAAGGTATCTCGCTCAAGGGCGATATTCAAGAAAACTACGGCTACGCCGTCCTATCGGAACGACTGGGAATTGATCAAAAACTCCTCAAGGAGGCCGGTCACTTCGGCAACCTGATGTACGGTGGCAGTCTCTCTCTTACCGTGAGCGCTGCCAAGAAAATCTTTAAAATTAACAGCGCCAAGGCCTTAAGCGAACTAACTGCCGAGACTGATTTTTGGGACGAAGAAAGCAATGTCGCCGGCTGGCGATCGCTCGATATCGCCCTTGGAACGCCGATCGGCACCGTTCGTTCTTATGTCCGTGAGGAAATTTCAACCAAACAACTGGCTCGCAAAGCGACCCAAGGAAGCTTAGAGAGCTTCACGGCCGATAAAATCTACGACTATTTTGGCATCAGTAGCCAGTTTAAGTTAAGCGTCCCCGAAATTAACGCCCTAATAAAAGTCTTTAAGGGTCGCGACGACCAAACATTGGCGGAGATCGAGGTGGCGTCGGCGGCGATTAACCGTTTGATCGGTCGGTCGGTTGATGAGAGAGTCAACTTTAGCAAAGACACTTTCCTGGAATACATTGTCGCTCCTAGCTCGGGCGCCGGCACTAAATTACTGCTCGACCAAGGATTGCGTCTAATTTCTCAATCGATCGGCGTCAATTTAGAGGGCTACAAGTTTGAGGATTTTGAGCGCCTCGCTAATCAGATAAAGCAAGTTTATAGCGGTTCGGGCACGACCGAGGAGCAGGAGAAGCTGGAGATTCTACGGCAAGAGCACTCCAAGCTGAAACTAATCAGCCCCGACAAGCTGACCCCTGAACAAAAGACCCGTCTTGCCGAACTTGAACGCCACGGCGCTCTCCAGAGCTATACGCGCGTTACGAACGGTGTCGGCGATTTCTTTCTGGCCGCCACCGGCATACCGCCCCAATTCCGCACCGATGCCGAGGCCTTTATTAGTGGCGATTGGCGGCTGGCTATTGCCGCTACTTCGTCGGCCGCTCTTTTGCCGCAGATCAACCAGTTTATGCCTGCCGGCAACAAATTCAGCTACGCCGAGATGCGTGACGCCTTTGTGATGGATAACGAGGCCACTATTCAGCTTAAGGTTGATCAAATCAACCTGGACCTCGGCATCGACACCAGTACGGTTGAGCTGGAGAATCAGGATCTCCTTCGTCGAGATGCTCGAAAACAGCTGATGGAGGAGGCGCAAAAGAATATTGAGTATCGGATGAGCGACTCGCTCCTGCGCAAACTAGATCCGGCGATTCCAGTCGGGTTTTCGCGGATTATGTTCTCCGGCACGGCCGCCGAGCGCGGGGCGCTGTTGCAGAATTTCACCTTCGGCAAACTGGACACCGAACTCGTGCGACTGTCACCGCTCTATGTGCCGGGAATGCTCAAGGCCGTTTACGAAGGCGCCGATCACGCCACGACCGATCAAATCGTTCTGAATCTCATCGGTAAGTCCGGCGTCTCGTTCGGCTCGTTCTCCACTGAATTTGTCGGTAATTTTTACCAGTTCATCCGCGCCCAAGGTAGGGGCGATTTCTTTACCAACGATACTAAATACGGCGCGATGTGGGGCTTCTTCGATAAGTGGATCGGTGACAATCTTAATATTGGCGCCCTTCCAAGTGGCTTAGCGAAGTCGCTGTACTACACCGCCATTAATGGCTGGGATATAAATAAGGAGTTAAAAGATGCTAAGGGCGTCACCGTCGTCCAGTCGCTCAATAATCTTGGTCGGGACATTTTGATTAACCGCTTGAGCTCGTGGGGCGATAAACAATTCGGCTTGCCGATTGGCACGGTCTATAAACTCTATAAACTTTACAACAATATTCAAACGGCCAAAACGACTGCAGCTAAGTCTGCCTCCACTGCCGAGCTATGGTTATTTGCTATTGAGCTCGGCTTGAACGCTTGTAAAGAGTGTCAACAGTTCTTCGGTTCGGTTGATGAGGCGATTGCTGCTCCGCCGGGCTTCACTCAAGCGTTGGTGACGGGTCTGATCGCCCAATCTCTTGGGCTCGGTCCGACCGGCATTTATATCGCCGCCGCCATCTACTTGTTTGGCGTCTATAAAGTGGAGTATCTCTGCCCAAAGCCACCGCAAGAGCTTTACGGTATTAGCGAGTACGATTCACCGGCCGACCAGTTTGATTATGGTGTCCCATACGATAAATTGCCCGAAGACATTAGTCTAATTCGGAGCTCACCCAGCCCGGGCCAAAACCCGTTTGATTGGGACGATACCCAACCGTTCACCAAGGGAGATAATCAAAAGATTTGGATGGGTTGGTCGCGCTATTACGTTGGTAAACTACTCGACTCAACTCTTGATTACGGCGAGCGACGAGAGTCTCCGGGTAAACCCTTGCAGGTATTAACTTACCGCCAGGCCAATGTAGAGTACTTTTCGGCCCGTACTGCTGGTGCCTTCGGCGACATCGCTGTCGGTAACCCGTTATATGGTCTTGGTTACTCCCAGACAACTACAAAAACCACGGACTGGGTCCATGTTGGCTTTGGAGGATTCTGGTAATGCGCCGCGGTAATGCGATTCTTGCGATTATTGTCGGAGTGTTGGCTTTAATAATCTTTGCTTTTGCGATCGTCTACTACGTTTTTACCGAACCAATGCGGATGGCGAAAAGCGCTCTCGAGATGTTGTTTGGAAGTGGGGGCACAGCACAAGCAGCAAATATGGCTGCCCTCAAACCGGTAGACTGCGGGAACGGCACGAGTGTGCCACCAATATTTCTGCCCGCGATTAAACAGGCCGCTGCTCGGTATCTTGGTGGCGACGAAGCCATAATAATTGCCATTATTGACCATGAATCCAGCTTTGACTCAAAGGCTATGTCTAAAAGCGGCGCCGTTGGAATCGGACAGTTTGTTGCCCAAACCGCCCAACGCATCAAAGACAAAACAGTGAATAAGGGTGACGTCTTTAAAGGACTGGATATCATCACCGTACCCCGAGCCGACAAAAGCAAGGAGCGCACCGTTACACCTGCGGAACGTGCGACTTTTCTCAAAGATCATGCTGATTCAGGTCGCCTGCAACCCGTCCCCTCAATTATGGCCGTGGCCTACGAAATTGGTCGTGGTCTCGAAGCACAAAAGGGCAATCTTCGTGATGCCTACGCTATCAATTACCATACACTTGGCAAGAATGGTGAGCACAAAACAGTTGCTTACGCCACCGCCGACAAAATAGTGAAAACATATGAAGACCTCAAGAAAAACGGAGGCTGTAAGGCGCTCAAAGACACCCCCGGTAAGCTCGGTGAAGACCTGCGCAAACTAACAACGGGCGCCCCCTAAAGAGTGGCCTTAACCCTGATGCTCAACCTTAGGTCCGCCTGACCGAGAGTCTTATGGCACTGAGCTAGTATTCTAGTTTTTTTTAGCCTAGCCAATACCGCTAACTGCTCGCTGTCGCACCATAAACGGACATTAACGCCCTTGATTGTCACCGTCACCCCCACTCCTAGTAGTTCCACCACCTTTTCCTGCAACAAATGCGCCCGGTAAATCCGGTGAAAACTATTTTCCTTATCGGGACGACGAATATAACTACCGAGTGATTCTAAAGACATTTGATTTCAAAAATCAACATTTCAGCGACTGCGTCGCGGCTTTTTTGTGAGGGTGAGGGGCTTAGT
>JBBTZC010000062.1:0-1804 GCA_038078495.1 Patescibacteria group bacterium
GCGACTGCGTCGCGGCTTTTTTGTGAGGGTGAGGGGCTTAGTTGCGAAGCAGCCCCTACACCCTCGCTCCGCCAGCTGGCGGACCCTACCCCAGCCCGCTTCCCGCAGGGCAAGGTAAAAACTGGCTACTCTCGCCCTGAGGCATAGTTTCGCCAGTTTTTGGCTATTGAAAAATAAGAAAGTCCCGAGCCATGACACCTATTAATAACTGAAAACCGGCGAGTCTAACCCATCAAAAGCAGGTTCATGAGCCGGTTTTCACCTCTTCCCAAAGGGTAGCGTGCGGGGTACGGGGTTGTAGGGGCCTAGGGGTCGCCTCGCAAATAGACCTCTGGCCCTTACGCGAAAACGAGCGGTGAAACCGCTCAATATAAAATAAAGTTAATATTAATTACTGGCGGAGTTTACGCCTGATGAACGACGGGACGTCGAGTTCATCTTCGTCGGCCGGCTCTTCTTTTATCTCTGGGCGATTGTGGTTTTTAGTCACAAAGCTATTATCTTCGTTTCCACCGAGAAAACTCCTTCGCTTCGTTCCGTCGTTGTCACCCAGTTCGAATTCGGCTGGGAAAGATGGTCCGCCAACTGGCGGATTGGCCGGGGCCCGATGACCAAAGAAGGGAATGTTAGAAACTGTCGGTGTTTGGGGAATAGAAAGTGTGGCGCCAAAACTTCCCGGTTCTTCGCTACCAAAGCGACCTCTCTGCTTAGGGGCTGGCTTGACGATTTCGTTTTCAAAACCAGTTGCTATAACTGTTACTTTTATCTCACCCGACATAGATTCATCAACGGTGGCGCCAAAGATCACGTTCGCTTCTGGATCAGCGGCTTCGGTAATGGCCTTAGAGACTTCTTCAACCTCATACATAGTCATGTCTGGCCCGCCTGTGATGTTGTAGAGAATGCCCCTTGCCCCATCTATGGAAAGCTCAAGTAGAGGTGAGTCAATTGCCTGACGCGCGGCTTCAATAGCTCGGCTCTCGCCAGATGCTCGTCCGATGCCCATTAGGGCTGACCCAGCATCTTTCATAATTGTTCGGACATCGGCAAAGTCCACGTTGATAATGGCCGGTACAACGATAATCTCAGAAATCCCCTGAACACCTTGGCGCAGAATATCGTCAACAATACCAAAGGCATCGGTCATAGAGGTTTTCTTGTCTATTACCTGTAGCAAGCGGTCGTTTGGAATAATAATTAAGGTGTCAACTTTTTCTCTAAGCTCCTCTATACCAAGTTCGGCAACCTTTTTGCGGCGTAAGCCCTCAAAGCTAAAAGGTTTGGTAACAACGCCAACGGTCAAGGCGCCGAGTTCTTTAGCGATTTGGGCTATAAGAGGAGCGGCACCCGTACCCGTACCGCCTCCAGCACCGCAGGTAACAAAAACCATGTTGGCTCCTTTAAGGACCTCATAAATTTCGTCTTTGTTTTCTTCAGCAGACTTGCGGCCAACTTCGGTGTCACTTCCCGCTCCTAGTCCTTGGGTAGTCTCTTTACCTATTTGGACTTTAATTGGGGCCGGATTATTAGACAGGGCTTGGGCATCGGTATTGATGGCAATAAACTCAACTCCCCTAACTCGAGCGGCAATCATCCGAGATACTGCATTTCCTCCGGAACCACCGATACCACAAACTTTAATACTGGCGAAGGTGTCGAGAGTGTCTTTGTTCATTTATATTATGAGGTTGGTTTTTGTTTTGATTCTTGTAAAGAATGTGAGTTCATCGAACGTTAGCGGTCACTTTCGATTAATTACTAAAATTTCGTAGGATCCCACGAAATCGGTCAAACAACCCCCCCA
>JBBTZC010000063.1:0-6860 GCA_038078495.1 Patescibacteria group bacterium
ACCTTCTGAAAAATTTTGGCAGGCAGAATTTCCAAATCCTTTTCGGCCTTTCGCTCGATCAGGACTTGGTACATCGTCGCTTACTAGCGGCTCGATAAGAAATTGGCGAACGGTCGGAAGCTCAAGTGCTGCTTCTTAAGAGCTTTAAGTTCGTTGAGGTCGTCAACCTCCTCGACTTTTTCCAATAGTTCTTGGTAAGATGCCAAATCGAGAATAACTGAGGACGGTTTACCTTTTTCTAAGATTATCTTTGGTTCGGTCGAAGCACCTTTATTCATGGGGTTATCTTCTCAAGAAGTAGTGTCATTAGTCAATGACACTCTCTCGATTTTTGCCGCCATGTAAAAATCGTTTTCTGATAGGCCATCAATAGCATGGGTCCAGAGTAAAATGCGGGCAAAGCCCCAGCCAAACTCAATGTTAGGGTGATGGCCATCGGCTTCGGCAATCTCACCAACCTTATTTACAAAAGCTAACGCCGACTTGAAGTCGAGGAATTTGTATTCTTTCTGGAGGTGCTTGAGATCTCTTAATCCCCATCCTGGCGCTTCAGAATCCAACTTCTTTTTATATCGCTCCAATTGAGCTCCCTTGATTGGCGGCACCCCACCTTCACAGGGAACGCATTTTTCTTCAGATAGTTTTGTATTCATCGTTTCAGCTTAGTTAGTTTCCTAGTTCTATCAATGGATATTTTGTGGGGGCTTGATATCGACAGAGCGGTTGCGAAGGAGATATCCAGCCCTGCGTAATCGCAGGGCTTGACAAGACCTCTAAACAACCGTAGTTTGTGCGAAGGAGTGGTAAAAAGTGGAATGAAGTGGGGAAAAGTGGAAAAGTATGTGGACAACTTAACACCCGCTCCTTTGCAATCAAAACAAACTACAAAAGATGTTTCTAGGAGAATACAAACACAGTCTGGATGCCAAGGGACGAATTTCGATTCCGGTTCGTTTTCGGTCGGAACTGGGCTCGTCGGCGATTGTTACCAAAGGCCTCGAGGGGTGTTTGTCGCTTTATCCTAAAAACGTTTGGGAGAATATGGCACAAAGAATAGCCAGTTTACCGATTTCATCCGCTAGCGCCCGATCATTTAGCCGTTTGATGCTAAGTGGGGCGATGGAGGTTGAAATCGACAAATTGGGTCGAGCTCTTTTGCCGGGATACTTGCGAGAATACGCTGGTATCGATGGTGAAGCAGTAATGGCGGGTCTCTACAATCGTGTTGAGATCTGGGATAAGAAATCCTGGGAATCTATTACCAAAGATGCTGAAAGCCGCTCTGCCGATATCGCCGAGGAACTGAAAGAGTGGGAAATCTAATGAGTCAAACAGCACAACGAGGGGAAATTTCTGCTGTCCCAAACGAAGTTTCACGGGCTTTGACCCGTTCAAGCTTCATCTCCGCCATCCGTGCCATGCTTGCGGAGATCAAAATTTTGCTGACCGGTGGTGGGGGATACTGTAAATGGGTTCCCTCGAGTGGTTTGAAATGTAATTTCAACATTACAACAGGGCCTTGAAATCAGTTTCAGGGAGGGCTGTCGGGTTGCTCTAACCTTATACTTAGGGAGGACATTATCCCCGGCAGACATGACTGATTTTCAGCCCCCTGCCATCTGGCCAATATATTAGGGATATGCACTTAAACAAATTATGACAGAACGATCATTGCACCAAAGTATCTTAACCGAAGAGGTTTTAGCCTTAATAGCGCCAAAATCTGGAGGAATTTATCTTGACGGAACGTTCGGCGGAGGTGGTCATAGCCAGGCGTTACTTGATGCCTGTTCACCACAAGGCAAAGTCGTAGCAGTTGACCGTGATGATAGCGTGATGATTTTTGCTAATCCGTTAATAGAAAGATACGGTCGGAGATTTGAGTTCGTGGTGATGCGTTACGATCAAGTCGCACGACTAGGGATATCTTTCGACGGAGCGCTGTTAGATCTAGGACTGTCTTCCGACCAGCTAGACGTGTCGGGACGGGGATTTACTTACAGTCGAAACGAACCGCTGGATATGCGCTTTGATTCCACGAAGGGTCAGACGGCCTCGCAACTACTTAGCCAAGCAAATACGCAAGAGTTGGAAAGAATCTTCCGGGAGTACGGTGAAGATCGTCACGGTGGTCAGTTAGCGCGCAAGATCGCGTCTAAAAGAAAGATCGAGCCGGTTCGAACAACCTTCGACCTCGTAACTATCATTGGTACGACTGAACCAAAAGTTCTGTCAAAAATCTTCCAGGCATTGCGGATCGCCGTCAATGACGAGCTAACTAGATTGAAGCAGGGATTGGTGGCCGTAACCGACAGCTTGAAACCGGGTGGTGTATTAGCGGTGATAGGCTTCCATTCGCTAGAAGATCGGATCGTGAAAGAGTTTGTTCGCACCACGTTGGAGCCAATAACCAAAAAGCCAATTATTGCTACCGAGAATGAGATTCTTAACAACCCAAGAGCCCGTAGCGCTAAGTTACGAGCCGGAAAGAAGGAAGTATTGAAGCAAGAAGATGTCCTCCGAAAGACGCAGTTGAATTTTCCAACGAAATTCACTGCTTGAGTCTCGCCAATTTGACCGTCGACGACGGCACCAAGCCAAATTGGCTCCGACACACTTTCAGAAAACATCTTCTCACTTCAATTAAAGAAACGAGAACCAGGGAGGAATATGCACTTAAGACAAAACCGAGTATATAGAAGACAAGTCTACAAAACGGGCAGTATTTTTAGCGTTGGACCAACCACCGCACGGTACCTGGTCTTATTATTATTAGGAATATTTTCTTTGCTATTTTTAGTGCAGGCAACCCAAGGAGCACAAACTTCTGTTAATATCCGTGCCGAAGAGAAACTGCAAAACGATCAAAGCAAAGAGATGACGACCCTAGAAGTTCAGTCCAGTCGCCTACAATCGCTCCAAAATTTAAACCAATTCGCTCAAAATCAAGGCCTTGTGCCCGTTGGTACTCCAGAAATAATTATTCTTCCTGTCATACAATAATCAATGTCTCTCAAGGTCAAGATTGAAAGAACAGGAGTTCTTTTTTTAAGTCTTTTTTTCGTTGGCGGTATTATGATTTTTGCTCTTTTCCAAAAACAGGTGATTGAGCATAAACAATTTGCCGCAACGTCACTTGCTCAATCGGTAAGTTTAACTGATGTTCCAGCTCAGAGAGGGCGAATTTTTGCCAAAGACCGAGACAAAAAGCTAATCAATCTAGCCGTCAGCGAATGGAAGTACAACTTAGTTGTCTCTCCGCAGTTGATACGAGATAAACAGAAATTAGCCGATTTGTTGAGCAAGGACTATCCACAAATGTCTTCTGGCGATATTTTTACCAAAATTGACAGCGATAAAGTTTTTATTATTTTAGCCAAGGGGTTATCTATTACCCAAGCAGATAAGATTAGTCAGCAGAATTATCGTGGAGTCAGTTTGGTACCTCAATTAGCACGCTCTTATTCCGAGGGTGACGCTATTGCCGCCCAGGTGCTGGGTTTTGTCGGGGCGGACGGCGAAGGAAAATACGGGGTTGAAGCAGCACGAGACGATATTTTGAGAGGAAAAGCCGGATCACAAAAACAAAAGAAAGACTCATTTGGCCAACTCATAGATGTTTTGGGGGGCAAGGATTCGTCACCAGGACAGGATTTAGTCCTAACGATCGACTACAACCTTCAATATATAGTTGAAACCAAATTAAAAAGCGCCATAGACAAATTTAAGGCGGATAGCGGATCAATAATAATTATGGATCCTAAATCTGGCGCAATTTTGGCTCTTGCCGGCCAGCCCACTTTTGATCCGAACAATTATTCGAAAGTACCAACTGAGGAGCAGTCCAGATTCTTGTCTCCAGCGGCCAGTAACGCCTACGAACCTGGAAGTGTCATGAAACCAATTATGATGGCCACTGCCCTAGACGTTGGCGCTGTGACGCCAGAAACAACCAATGTCTTTGGGGCAAATGTGACGGTGTTGGGTAAGACAATTACAAATGCCGAGGGAAAGGTTTACGGCAAAGAAAATATGACGCAAGTTCTTGAGAATTCAGATAACGTCGCGATGGCTTGGATTAGCGCAAAAGTTGGCGCCAAAGCAGTACGAGACTACTACACTAAATTTGGTCTTGGTGCGAAAACAGGAGTCGATCTTATCGGTGAGTCTACGGGTAGCTTACAAGACGAAAAAGAATGGAATGATTTACTGCGCACAACGGCGGCATTTGGCCAGGGTATCTCGGTCAGTCTGTTGCAATTAGCCACCTCTTACTCGGTTATCGGTAACGGGGGGAATCTTGTTACACCGCATTTAGCAGAAAAGTCACTCCAAGAAGATCAAGTAACGGTGATAGATTACCCGAGTCGTGGACAAGTGATCAAACCGGAAACTGCTGAGCAAGTGAGGATAATGTTGGAAAATGTAGTAACGTACGGCCACGGCAAACGAGCAAAAGTCGAAGGGGTTCGAGTCGGAGGCAAAACCGGCACCGCTCAAGTACCAGATCCTAAAGGCGGTTATTACTCTGACCGAACAGTGGGGACGTTTGCCGGAATGTTTCCAATCGAGGACCCAAAATTTGTCATGGCAGTTCGGTTAGATGACCCAAAAACCGTAAACTTTGCCGAGTCTTCTGCTGCCCCGACCTTTGGTGAGATTGCCGAATGGATGGCGAACTACTACCAATTAAGGTAACTGACACTTTCTTTAAACCTGTATTTCTTGGTACACTTTCGTTATGCAAGATATCCGAGAGAAAATTCTCTGGTGGGCGGTCAAAAGACGAGTCAAGAAAGACAACCCTTTTATTATCGCTATTACCGGATCGATAGCTAAAACATCAACCAAGGTAGCGATCGGGGCTGTCTTAAGGCGAGCATTTCCGGACCAGGTTAGAGTTGGTTACGGTAATCTAAACAGTTTTTTAGGTGTGCCGCTAGCAATTTTGAATTTTAAAGTGGATTTTTACAAACAAAAAATAACCTGGCAGTGGATTTGGATCTTGAAACTGGCAATATGGCGCGGCTTATTTAGTCGCTTACCGAAGTATTTGGTTTTGGAGTACGGGGCCGACAAGCCCGGCGATATCGAAGAGTTGGGGAAGATGTTGCCGCTTGACGCCGCCATCATTACTATTACAGGCGCCGCTCACACCCAGAATTACTCATCAGTCGAGCAGATTGCCAAGGAGAAGGCCAAGATATTTAATGCGGTTAAACCGGGCGGTTGGGGACTGGTCAATAAAAACGACCCATATCTTCATAACATAACTGCGAAGGACTGTCCTTCAGAGATGGTTGATACAGCAACCGAGGATATTGCCGCTAATTTTGCGCGAGCCGTCGGGAAGAAACTTAAAATTAGCGACGAGTTGATTGACGAAGCGTTAGTCATAATGCCCCGACCAGAGGGTAGATTACAAATGAAGGATTTACACGGCCTTAAACTACTCGATGACTCCTATAACGCTAACCCGCTCTCCATGACCGTTGCCTTGAAACTCCTAGCTAAACTTCCCGGCCGGAAGGTGGCAATTCTTGGAGATATGCTCGAACTGGGGGCAGATGAAGTGAAATATCATCAGGAAATTGGTCAGTTGGCCAAGCAATCAGCGGATTTGGTGATAGGAGTGGGGGATCTAGCGAAAGAATATGGCGCAGCCAAGTATTATTCAGATTCCGCTACTGCTTCCCAGGAAGTCTTGGGACTACTTGGACAAGACGATAACATTTTGGTAAAAGGATCTCATGGGGTACATATGGAGTTAATAGTTTTGGCCATTACCAACCACTACAAAAACCATGGACTTTCTTAACGGTGCGGATCTTTCGTTGGCGAAAACTTTTTGGCTGGCAACCTTATCTTTTTTGGTAGCAATTCTGTGGACACCACTCTTTACGGACTTTTTGTACAAAAATCGGTTAGGCAAAAAAATTCGCCAAACCGGATTCGACGAAAAAGCAGCGCCAATTTTTTACTCCCTCCATAAGCACAAGGAAAACACGCCGACTATGGGTGGACTGCTGATTTGGATTACGGTTGCCGTCGTGACAATAGTTATGAATTTGAACCAAGCCCGCACATGGTTGCCGTTATTTGTGCTTGTTGCAACAGGTTTAGTAGGGGCGGCTGATGACCTGATGAACATTTACGGTATCGGTCCCAACCGTGGTGGCCTACGTTTTCGTTGGAAGCTGGTCCTTTACGCTATTATCGCTCTAGTCGGTGCCTGGTGGTTTTACTCAAAGCTTGGCTGGAACGTGATATCTATTCCTGGGTTAGGGCAGATGGAGATCGGGGCGTGGTATATACCGCTATTTGTACTCGTGCTGGTTTTTACGACATTCTCGGCTAATGAAACTGATGGCTTAGACGGCTTGGCCGGCGGAGTAATGGCCTCGGCGTTTGCCGCTTTTGGCATTATCGCCATTGTTCAGGGGAAGCCAGAGTTGGCCGCTTTCTGTGGCACGGTACTAGGAGCATTAATGGCCTTCTTGTGGTTTAATATTTACCCGGCCCGGTTCTTTATGGGAGATACTGGGGCGATGGCCTTGGGAATGACCCTAGGCATCCTGGCCTTTTTAACGGATACCGTTATTCTTTTGCCGATCATAGGTTTTGTTTTATATCTCGAGGGTTTTTCGGCCGTTATCCAGATTGCGTCAAAGAAACTGCGCGGTGGTAAAAAAATATTCCTCTCCGCCCCAATCCACCATCACTTTGAAGCCAAGGGCTGGCCAGAGCCTAGAATAACTATGCGCTTCTGGATTATATCTGCGGTTTCCGCGATGACAGGGTTGTTTGTGTTTCTTGTGAGTCGATAGTCTTTTCTAAAATTGTTTTCTTTGCGACTGCGT
>JBBTZC010000064.1:0-3808 GCA_038078495.1 Patescibacteria group bacterium
CAGATCTATACCTCTCAAGAGATTGACATCGTGCAACGGACACCGATAATAAAACAATAAGGAGGATTAATGGATTTAAACGAAATGCATTCTGAACACGAGCACGCCACGACATCGCTAAAGGTTGTATTACTAGTTTTTGCCATTGTGTTAGTTGGGGCGTTGGCTTACCTGGTTTGGGCCGCAAATACCGCTCCGGATACGACAGACAATTCGCCGGCCGTAACAAATACAACCAAACCGACGACCACGAACAACTCATCTGGCTCAGGATCAACAGCAAATGATATGGCCGATTGGAAAACCTACACAAACTCGACCATTGGATTTAGCTTTAAATATCCCCCTAAAACATATACTAGCTCAAAAGAAGGAACCGATAAGTTTATTCTCTATGCCGAAGAGGACGGTCAGTGGCAGTTCCATGTGGATTGGAAGAAAACTACCAACAACATAGCGACAGAAGTAATGACATACCTGCAAACGAGAAATCCTAATTCTTGCGATTACACCGAAACACCGCTTAAAGTTGGTGGTGTTGAAGCCAAAAAAATAGTTTTATCGCACACCCCAGGCAATAAAGAGGGTTGCTACGATGGCGCAGGGTACGGAAATACACGCATCCTGTCGATCAGCAATGGTAACCTTCTGACAATAGCTTACGAGCAGAATACAGAATTAGCAATCAAAGAAAAGGTGGTCTCTACTTTCGCTTTCAGTAAATAGACGTGGATCTGGACGATCTGGTTCTTCTCCTCCATATCCTTAGAGCGGAAGGATTCATGGGGTAGCTAACCTTTGTTCAATAACCTTAGAAGTTTCTTAACGATTAGTTAGATCCTGGACCGTCAGATTGGTTTGTTTTAGAACACTGCGTAATACACCTTTTGTTAGTGGCTTAGGATGGAAAGTGAGAACTGTTCTTCTACCATCAGGATGGACATAAACACGGTGGCTACTCTTAGTTAATCGCTCACGAAAACCGTGCTTAATTAGAACCTTTCTGACATCTCTTGCCCTAAGAGGTGGCAAGTCTGCCATCTGAATGTTCAGACGGTAACTTGAGCTGTCGCCACCACAAATTGCTCTTTAGCGTCTTCGGGAATTTCTAAGTTGTCTTCCCGCATGCTCTGAACGAAGGCCGAAACCGATCCCTCGATATTTTTCAGGGCTTCGTCGATTGTGTCGCCATCTGCGGCAAGACCCAACACCGGTACGTAAGCAGTGAAGGCGTCTTCGTTGGTGCCGGTTCGTTTATCAGATTCGACTATGACGCGGTATGTCAATTTCTTCATCTGCTAAATACTAATCTTCGCTCCATTGGTTGTAAAGATGATATGCTACGAGTAGACATAAAAATGACTTTATTTCGTTTTGCACTGTTAGTACACCTCATCTCCGCTAGTGTAGTAATGGGGATAGTGTTCTTCTCTCTTGTCTTCTCCGTTAGTAAGCCCTTAGACGAAATCAAGCTTAAGGCAATTAGCTTTATTCGAAAGTTTGGTCTCTACGCCACGGGATTAACGGTAATCTCCGGAGTATATATGGCCTACCGTCATTGGGATGAGTTAAGCTCCAGCCCGCTATTTTGGACCAAGATAATTCTGATCGGACTTGATTACTTTATCGCCGTTCGTCTCATTAACGCCAAGGTGGCATCAGGACTGTCGGGCGACCTCAATTCGACGCGTGGTCTCACTGTACTTACCTGGGGTTCCTTTATTGCCTTTATCGCAATATTCACGATTGGTCGAATCTACTTGTAGCGCCAGACACTTCATTATTCTTCTAAAATGGGGTAGAATTTACCTCTGTACGGGGATTGGCGCAGTTGGTAGCGCGCCGCGTTTGGGACGCGGAGGCCGGCAGTTCGAGTCTGCCATCCCCGACAAGCATTGACTTTTTATGGAAAATATATTACGATCTTGGCGATGCGAACTAAACTTATTGGTTTTGGAATATTTGCGGCGCTAGTGATAGTCGTTGGGATTGGCGCTAACCGAATCAAGACAAGCCCCAACACAACTTTAAGCGCCGAAACGACTCCCTCAACAGAACTCGGGGTAAATGATCACGCCACCAGCGTGGTTCGGATTGGCAACAAAACTTTTAATGTCGAATTAGCTCTAACCTTAGACCAACAGTCGCTCGGTCTCGGTGGTCGCGACAGTCTAGCTAAAAACTCTGGTATGCTTTTTGTTTTCAAACCGGCGTCAATTGCGAACTTTTGGATGAAAGATATGCGTTTTAACCTAGATTTAGTATGGGTTAGTGACGGGAAAATCATCGAAATAACGCGAAATGCCCCCGCTCCAAAGACCGGTACCAAGACCGAGGATTTACCGACATTTTCACCAAATGTCCCGGTTGATTATGTTCTAGAAATAAATTCTGGCTCGGCCGATGGAATAAAAATTGGCGACCGCGTAGAGATTGCCGACTCGTCTCAAGTCTAATTCTCGTAAATCTTGAGCCAAGCCATCACGGCTACACCTGCCAAAATGGCTATTAATTGCAATAACGATCGTAACGGTCGGGTTTCTTTGTGAAGTGGAGGCAGTAGATCGACCGCGGCAATGTAGAGAAAACCGCCGGCGGTGAGCGGGATGGCATAGCTCGTTAGTGTTTCTAGGCGAGTACCGGAAATTAGCGCCAAAACCGTTCCTAGGACCGCGGCTAATCCAGTAGCGAAATTGAGCCAAAGAGCTTTCTTACGGGTAAAGCCGGCACTAATCAAAACCCCAAAATCGCCAATTTCTTGGGGAATTTCGTGTAAAACCACTGCAATGGTTGTGGCAACGCCAAGCGGAATCGAGACCAAATACGAGACCCCAATCAAGACCCCGTCAATAAAATTATGAATTCCATCAGAGATTAGGTTGATGTAACCAACCGGGTGGATATGAACGCCCGACTCTTCGTCGTGGTGATGATGCCAGTGCAAGTACTTTTCAACCAAGAAAAAGAAGAGAAATCCGGCCATCACTAAATAGCTAACCGTTAACGGGCCGTCAAATGTTTCGTAAGCTTCCGGTAAAAGATGGATTAAGGCGTCGCCGAAAAGCGCGCCAACCGCCAAACTAACCAAAACAAAAACAATTTGATTTAGAATACTTTGCTTGATCGCCAAAACGACGACCCCAATTAAGGATATTAGACTGACGATGATTACGCTCGACAGACTGTAAAACCAGACTTCGCTCATCTAGGGTATATTAACAGCGATGTCATTCAAGGAGCAAGTAATAAAGAAGATTGGACAGATTTGACATCGAACAGCTTGTCTGTGAGTTGCAAATGGCGAAACCATTTGACAATGTCCAAGCCCTAGTTAGACTTAAGTTAATGGCAAACACAAATCAAAAGTCTTGGGGTGAGTTAGCGTTCTTGTTTGGAATCGCGTTAGCAATAGTCTTGAGTTTCTTCCCAGATACGTCCGACCGAACAACACCTGGTCTAGTCTTAGCAATCCTAGGTCTAATTGTTGGATTTTTTAATATAACCTACAAAGAAACTAATAGTTTTCTGGTTGCGGCAATCGTTCTATTGCTTGTTGGTAGCGCTGGATTAGACTTCCTTCCATATATAGGTGACTGGCTCGGAACAGCCTTTATTAATATCAGTCATTTTGTCGCCCCGGCGGCAATGGTAGTCGCCTTCAAAACCGTTATAGATTTAGCTAAACAAAGTTAAATCTGGTTATTCGTCTCTAAATTTGAGAAAATACTCCCGTAAAGCGGGATTTGCATAGTGGTAGTGCGCGACCCTTCCAAGGTCGAGGTGCCAGTTCGATTCTGGTATCCCGCTC
>JBBTZC010000065.1:0-6323 GCA_038078495.1 Patescibacteria group bacterium
AGCGACCCGACGGCCGTAAAATGGACGAGGTTCGTCCTATCTTGGTTGAGGTTGGAGTTATACCGCGTGTTCACGGCTCTGGTTTGTTCAACCGTGGCGAAACCCAAGCTCTGACAATTGTCACGCTTGCTGGACCGGGACAGGAACAGCACATAGATACACTCGAAGAATTCGGTACTAAACGCTATATCCACCACTACAACTTCCCGCCGTATGCCACCGGTGAAATTAAACGTATGGGCGGCATGAACCGTCGCGAGATCGGTCACGGGGCACTGGCGGAAAAAGCTCTCGAAGGCATGATTCCTGATCGAGCCACCTTCCCCTACACGATTCGGCTCGTTTCGGAAATCCTAGGTTCAAACGGCTCAAGCTCGATGGCTGCCACCTGTGGTTCGACCTTAGCACTGATGGATGCTGGTGTACCGATCAAATCTCCGGTGGCTGGTATCGCCATGGGTATGGTTGCCGCTGATGACGACAATTTCCAGGTTCTGACTGACCTACAAGGGTTGGAAGACTTTGCCGGTGAAATGGACTTCAAGATTGCTGGAACCGCCAAAGGTATTACCGCCATCCAACTCGACGTCAAAAATCAGGGGCTGACTGCCAAGATGATAGAGGCAACTTTTGAAGCCGCCCTAAAGGGTCGAGAGGAGATAATGTCAGCAATGTTGAAAGTGATTTTCGAGCCACGTAAAGAGCTCTCTCAATATGCTCCACGGATTATTACCACTCAAATTGACCCTGAGAAGATCGGTGAACTTATCGGTCCAGGAGGCAAGGTTATAAACAAGATAATTGATGACCAGGGCGGTCGAGAGATTCTTAATATAGACATCGATGATGACGGTATGGTTATGATTACCTCTAACGATGCCGCCAAAGCCGAGGCTGTTAAAGCGATTGTTGAGTCTATTGGGAAACCAGTAACTATCGGCGAAGAATTCACTGGAACTGTTGTCGCTATTCAGAAGGATCGCATGAGTGGTAAAGAGATTGGAGCGATTGTTCAGCTTACCCCAAACAAAGACGGCATGATCCACGTCTCGGCACTTGGAACCGGTGGATTTGTAGACAAGGTTTCAGACGTTGTGAAAATTGGTGAAACCGTTAAGGTTAAAGTCAAAGACGTCGACGCCGACAAAGGACGTATCTCACTCGTGAGAATTGGCTAGATCTGGTATACCTTGGTTGTGATGACCAAGGAAGATGCGTTGGCGGAAGTTGCTAAACGTATTGCCGCTTGCGAGCAGTGCAAATATGTTCCGAATCAAAACCCGGTACCCGGCGAAGGCAATCCGGACGCCCAGATTATGTTTGTCGGCGAAGCACCAGGAGCCAAAGAGAACGAAACGGGCAGGCCATTTGTTGGTGCCGCCGGAAAATTTCTCTCAGAGATGCTTAACTCAATAGGCTTAGAGCGAGAAGATATTTTTATTGCTAACGCAATCAAATACCAACCACCAGGCAATCGCGATCCATTACCTGAAGAGATTGCTCTCCAACTACCATTTTTAATAAAACAGATTGCTATTATTAAGCCAAAGCTAATTTGTTTTTTGGGACGACATGCATTGCATGCTTTATTACCAGAGGAGGTCCGCCCGATCTCCGTTCTCCATGGTCAGCTGATCACCGAAAAAGGCCAAGCTTTCTTGCCGCTCTATCATCCAGCCGCCGCATTATATAACGGCGGTATGCGCCAGACCCTACTCGACGACTTCGCCAAAATCCCTGCCTACATGGACCAGATTGACATTACTGGAACGGAGTAGGTATAGTTTGGTCAGACCTGACAGGAGTTTGAAGTGCACACCAAAAAACTTGATGTACCGAGATGGGTTATCTGGCTTCTGGCCGGAACCTGCTTTGTTTCTATTGGGATGATGAGTCCTGACAGAAGGCCGCTGGATCTATTTTGGGCTATCCTGGCCCTGATCAGTGGAGGGACGATGGCAATCCTAGGCAATATCGAGCTGAATCAGAGTCGAAGCCGTCACTAGCGTTCGCACCCACCCTATTCAACGCTCGGGTTTCGACCCGAGCGCGTTTTCTATTGATGAATTAACCGAAAAACCGCGAGCCATGACCCATCAAAAGCAGGTCAGCGAGCGGTTTTTCTCCTCTCCCCGAAGGGTAGCGGGCGGGGGTAGGGTCCGCCAGCTGGCGGAGTGAGGGTGTAGGGGCGGCTTCGCAAATCAGCCCCCTGGTCCTCGCTCAAGCCAGGCGGGTGCAGGCCGCATAAATTGACTTTTGCTCCAAAGTCTTTTACACTATTAAAACTAAGTCGGTTTCTCCGCCAGCTGGCGGACCGACATAAGTACTCCAATTAGAAGAAATATTAAGAAAGGAAATTATTATAGAAGACTCAACTTCCGGTACCGCCATTGGTGGTGCCAACAGTAAACCAAGCGACGGTATCGTCGCTAGCGATGCTTCGTCCGCAGGACGAACGCAAGCTTTCAGAGATTCCGAAGGAATCGTCGACATTTCTGATGCTGGCCAGATTTTAGCGCCATCACCTAAGCCTAACCCGCCTGCTGGGGGATCAAACCCCAGACCAGACAGACCGAGAGGCCCACGAAGAGACTTTAAGCCACGTAATCGTCCCGCTCAAAGCGCCGCTAGTGGCCAAAGCCGTACATTTCGTCGCGATAACAAACCATTCCGCCGTCCCAATAAAGCGGGTTTGAAATTTGGCCCCTCTGGATTAGCCGAAGGCGCTCCGACAGCCAAAGTGATTGCCAGAGCAGCTAATAATACTCTGAGGATAATCCCGCTAGGAGGAAGTGGTGAAACTGGCGACAAAAACATGTTGTTGTACGAATACAACAACGATATCCTCATTATCGACGCTGGTATTAAATTCCCTGACGCCGATATGCCGGGAATCGATTATGTAATTTGCGATACAACTTATCTAGAACAAAACAAAGATCGGGTTCGGGCTTTTATCATCACCCACGGGCACGAGGACCATATCGGGGCGATGCCGTATATCTACCCCAAGTTTAAAGTTCCTATTTACACCGCTCCCCTAACAGCCGGACTTATCAAATCTAAATTTGAAGAACATGGTATCGAGGGAGCTGACTTCCGGATCATTAAGCCGAACGAAAAAATTCAAATCGGCGCATTTATCCTTGAACCCGTTCGGATGACTCACTCTATTCCCGATATTCTTGGATTAGCTCTAACGACACCGGTTGGCCTAATCTACCATGCCACAGACTGGAAGATCGACTTTACGCCACCATTCGGTGAGCCAACCGACTTCACAAAATTAGCTGAATTAGCTAAAAGAGGAGTCCTCTGTCTACTTTCCGACTCTACTAACGTAATGGAGCCTGGCTACACTATGAGCGAACAGGTTGTTGGAAGAGCTCTTGAGGACATCTTTGTCAAATCTCCAGGAAGAATTATTGTTTCTAGTTTTGCCTCCCGAATCGACCGCATTCAACACGTCGTCACCGCTTGCGCCGCGTCAAACCGCAAATTGGCAATCTCCGGCCGCTCGATGGAGAAAAATATCAATATCGCCATGGAGCTGGGGTATTTGAAAGTGCCGCAAGGCATCCTGACCGACTTGCGAACAGTCGGCAATATTCCCGATCACAAATTAGTTGTGATGTGTACTGGCTCACAGGGCGAAGAGTTTTCGGCACTTGTTCGTATGGCCACTGGGGAACACCGCCATATCAATATCAAAAAAGGCGACACCGTGGTCCTGTCGGCCTCCCAAGTGCCTGGTAACGAAAAAGCCGTCTCGGCGACAATTAATAATCTTTACCGACTTGGCGCCGAAGTAATAACAAACAAAGAATTAGACATCCACTCGTCTGGACATGCCAACCGCGAAGAGATGAAGTTGATGATCTCGCTTTTGCAACCAAAATATCTAATCCCGATCCACGGCGACTACCGTAATCTCGTAGAGCATTGCAAACTAGCCCGTGGTCTTGGAATGAAAGAAGAGAACTGCCTAGTTGTCGAAAACGGTCAGATTGTTGAGTTTGACTCAAACGGTGGCCGTATTAGTAAGGAACGAGCACCGGTCGGCTACGTCTTGATTGATGGTCTTGGAGTTGGTGATGTTGGTGAGGTGGTCTTGCGTGATCGCCAGACAATGGCGGCCGATGGTATCTTCTTGATAATTATGACCGTAGATGGCCAGAAGGGGACGCTTCTAACAAGTCCCGATATTATCTCTCGAGGGTTCGTATATATGAAAGAATCCGAAGATTTGATTGCCAATACTCGGACTCAAATAAAGAAACTTCACGAGCTTCATACCGGCAGGGGGACTATTAACTGGGAGTACTTTAAAAAAGCCATGCGCGATGATATTGGAGAATTTTTATTCGAAAAGACACAACGCAGACCGATGGTAATACCGGTTGTCATCCAGGTGTAGAAGTAAAATGCCGTCTACGACGGCAGGAGCTAATTTGCAGAGGACGGGGGCTTAGTTGCGAAGCAGCCCCCATCCTCTGCACTCCACCCCCGCACGCTACACCTGGCGGTGAACAGGGTAAAAAGTGACTCGCTGGAGTACCATGGCTCGTCACTTTCTTTAAGGACTTTAAGAAAGAAGCCCCGAGTGCGTTGCCATTTCCGCCAGCTGGCGGAGTAGCGTTGCGCTCGGGGCGTGGGGGTGGCGGAGGGGCTGACCCTACTCGCCGTCGGTTTTGGCTGCGTCTGCAGCCGGTTCGCCAGCCGCTTCGGCACTCGCAGCCCCTTCAGGGGCACCGCCGGCGCCTTCAGCGTTCGTTTCGCTTCCTTCCGCATCCGCGGCCGGACAATCGACTTCGAACTCATGCCCACAATCTGGGCAGGTTACCGTCATCTTTCCTGGTTCCATTTTGATCTCCAATGTGCGATTTCCCCCTCTTCCCCGTGCTTGCCCAGATGAGGTAGGTAAGGCAAATTGTAGCATTAATTTTATAATGTATCAACGACTCACCTTTCCCATCTGGAAATTTCCCATCTGGAAAAACCTTGCTAGGTTGCTAGAGTGTAAATATGGGAATCTTTAGCCGCCGGAGACATTACAGTACTCGCCGACATAAACGGGTGCCAACTCTTAAGGACAACCTAGTTTGGGCCGTTGAGCCCGACACCGCTCGAGAGATTACGGCAATCTTGCTAATTCTGTTTGGCCTTTTGTTTGGGCTAGGCCTGTTTCGCCTCGCCGGTGCGTTTGGTGAAACTTTTTTCAGGTTATCTGAACGCCTGTTTGGGATTCTCTCCTATATTGCTCCGTTTGTTTTAGTCTATATCGGGGTTCGTTTAATGATGATGAAGTCGGATGTTTTGCGGGCCACCAGCATTATCGGAGTGGTGCTGCTTTTCTTGCTGGTTCCGGCAATGTTTGGTAGTTACGGGGGCTCAATTGGCATAGGCGTCATCGGGGTTTATCGATCAATATTAGGAAACGTCGGCGGTTTTATTGCCTTAATCGTCTCGGTCTTAATTGCTTTTATGCTCTCTTTTAGCCTCTCGTTTCGTCAGATCTGGGAGAAACTTAATCTCGGTAGCGCCAAGCAAATCGGGGTGAAAATTAATCAAGCTAGAGTACCGGTCAAGACAATGCAACCCGATCACGGTATGCCCGGAGTGCCACTGGTGGCCGCCAACGGTGACTGGCAGTTTCCTTCCCTAGACCTACTGGAATACTCAGCGGCGACAAAAGCCGAATCGGGCGATATTGGCAAGAACGTTGAGATAATCAAAAAAACTCTCAAGGATTTTGGCGTTGAAGTGGCGATGAGCGAGGTTAACATTGGCCCAACTCTAACCCAGTACACCCTAAAGCCAACCGAGGGGGTTAAGCTCACAAATATTACGGCCCGAAATAGTGATATCGCTCTAGCGCTAGCGGCTCACCCAATTCGTATCGAGGCACCGATTCCCGGTAAGGCCTTGGTTGGAATTGAGGTGCCAAATAAGGTTGCGGCGTTAGTTTCTCTACGTGAGGTGTTGGAGTCAGTGGGCTATAAAGAAGTTGACTCTAATCTGGCCTTGGCGTTGGGTCGTGATGTAGCTGGACACGTTGTCGTTGCCGATTTGAAAAAAATGCCCCATCTACTAATTGCTGGCGCGACTGGTTCAGGTAAGTCGGTTTGTATGAACTCGGTGCTAATTAACCTGCTTTACCGTAATACTCCCCAAGATATGCGTTTACTCTTGGTCGATCCGAAACGTGTCGAATTTTCTGAATACAACGGTATCCCGCATCTGCTGACTTCGGTTATTACTGAAACAGACAAAACTATCTCCGCTTTACGCTGGGCAGTAGCCGAAATGGAACGGCGATACCA
>JBBTZC010000066.1:0-11972 GCA_038078495.1 Patescibacteria group bacterium
CCAGCGGCCTGGGCGGCATCGGCTGAAATTCGCCAACCGGCCAGTGAAACATCAGTCGAGACTCCGGTTGCGCTCGACATAATTGTTGACGGGGTATCAGAGGCACCTATATCGGCTACTAGTTCAAACTTTTGACCGGCGCCCCCACACTCTTCGGCGGCCGTGTCCCAACCTGCGTTTGCCGTCGCCGCACCATTACCAGTGGTATCGTCCATACAAACAGCGTAGCCGTTGTTGGTAGCGGTGGCCCAAGTGCTTGGTGTAGTTAAAGTACAAGCGCCATCACAGGATCCGACCGCAAAAGCATTAGCGCCAGAATCTAGACCCGCCACGGTATAGACCGTGACTGTATAACCGCCACCAGCGTTGGTATTCACGGTCAGTTGCTGACAAACATCGTAAAAAGCCTCGGTATTGATAGTTCCCCAGGGAATAGTGGTGGCAGTGGAGGTAACTGCAGTTCCACCGGTCGTGGTGCATGATCCAGCAACCACAGCCGCGACCGCTAGGGTTAAAACCTCGTCAATCGTGGCGGAAACCGTAATGGCCGCTGTAACAACAATGATCGTATCTTGGGAATCTTCATCGGTAGAATCAACAGCTAAATTATAAGCGGCGGCGGTTGAGTTAGTGATCTGAGTATTGCCCGCTCCGCCGCTAGCGGCGTGCGTCCCAATTTCGATCACAATTACAACACCAGCAGCTTCGCCGCCGTAAGCACCACAAGCGGTAAAGGTGAAGACATCAGCCGCTACAGTCGTAATTTCGATTGTATCACCGGCGCAGGCGTCAGTTGAGTCAACAATTGTTTCCTCAACGCCGTTAACTGTAATATCGTAGTCAAGCGCATCAGTGCTGGCAAAACCAGAGGTATCAAAAGCGGCAGCAAAGGTTAAAACAATTGTATCGCCAACGCTAAAGTCGCCGCTTGTGCTTTGATTTAGAGTAATGGTGTGGTTGGCCGCCGTAGAAGGGCGAGAATCTGTAATGACATCTTTCAAGCTATCTGGACGCACGGCAAAGGCTTTCTGGGGAGCTAGATTCAATACCAAGATAGAAGCAATCGCCAGTAGATAAAAAGCACGTTTATAGTTTATCCCCATCAACCCTCGGAATTTACCCATCTACTTTTACGATAGACTCATAATCTCGGCTGTCAAACCTTCCCAAGAGACGGGGTTTAGCGACTATTTCCACAACCTTAAAACTTACTTCCCTCCTACCCATACTACATATTCATCAAATCATATATGAAATTACTGTCAAGCTTCAGATGTATTTGCTGTATCATCTCGGTACTCTGCGCGCCCGTCGCCGGTAGTATACAGTCAGACCAGCGATAAAAATTGCTACGAATATCACCAGAACAATAAACGGCCAGGGGATGGCCACAAACCGGGCGCTAGCAACCAACACCTTATCACCTTGGTTTAGGGTCATTTTGGCCGTATAAACCCCTGGCCAGATCGTTTCGGAATAGGCATTGATATATTTTCGGGAAGATTCAGGCATTAAAACAGAACTAGCTAATTTAGTTACTACTTTCTTGTCACCCCATAACGGTGCGATTACCAACTCACCATCGGTGTAAATGAAAAAAGCAGTTGGGTTATTAATCTCTGTCACGATTGGTACGGGAGTACTAACGACTACATTAGGTGTCTGAAAGGAGCTGATAGATAGATCTTGAATGGTGGGCGGATTATTACTATCTATGGTGATTAGAAAAGAAGAAGTCAGAGCCGGTAAGATATGAGCATTAGCATCAAGATCAAAATAATATGAGGGTAAACGAGCTTGAAAAACTAAGACAGCACTATAGCCGCCTGGAGCAGTGCCTCTCGGCGCGGTAATAGTAACTTCAATTTCCTTATCGCTTTTAGCATCGACGATCATATCGGGCCTACTGACTACCAGCCAGTCAGCGCCTGATCTCGGCGTAACCTCGGTTGTGAATTCAGGAGCGCCAAGGTCGCTAATTCTGCTGATATTAAGCTTGGAGACCGACAGTGGGATCGGATCCTCTCCGAGATTGCTTATTTTAAGTTTTACGACTGCGCTCGCACCCGGCTTAACGGTCTGGCGAACAAGTCCCGGGCTAATTGAGAGGGACGGACTAATGGCACCTTGGCCTTTAGCTGGCAAGACAGAAAAAAAGGAGACAATTATTAGCAAAAAAAGAATTTTAAGTATGAAGTTTCCATTTCTCATCTTTAATTCATTGATGGATGCTTAAAGCGACACATTTACCTCCTTAGCGTTCTAAACTAACTTTAAGACGAGTTTCCGTTGCTTTGGCGACGCGTTTTAACATTTTTAGAGATGGGTTGTAATCTACTGACTCAAGTCGAGCAATAGCCGACTGTTTAGTCCCCATTTTCTCCGCTAACTCGGCTTGGCTCAAACCTTTTTTCAAACGGGCGTCAATAATTTGGGAGGCAAGTTCAAATTCCGGCGCTAAATCATCATAGGCTTTTTTGAATTCGGGATCCCTCAACTGTTTGGCTAAAAATTCTTCGTATGTTGTCCAGTTCTTCATTAGCTTATTATAACGCATAGGTGATAATGGTCAATGTGATATTAACTCGTCAGATCGTTTTTGTGCTAATTCCAACTCTTTGAGTGGTATTTTTTGACTCTTTTTCTGGAAAGCGTGGAGAAGAAAAATATTTTCACCGACAATAATGTAGAAGATACGAATCTCGACCGTTCCCCTGATTCTTAGTTCATGGAGTCTATTTGATACTCGTTTAGTGTAAGGCATTATTAATTTCGAGCCATATTCTTTCAGCAGTCCCAGAATCCAGGAAATCTTTGTTCTTGTTGAATAATCAAGCTTGAGGATAAATCGTTCAACGACCTTGTCCCCACGGCTAGTTCGATAATAATAAATTTTCCAGCCCATTACTGCGCCGTCCGCTCTATCAGGTCGTAGTTTGATAATACCACCTGCACTCGCTCTTCGCTCGAAGCTCGTGGTTGACTCATCTATGGGAATTGAGCGGCTATCACATAGACGATTATTGTAGTGTATTCGCCGTCGGCTTGAGTAGAGGAGGGGTACATTCGGTAGTTAATCGTATTGGTAGCGCTTGTGGCTGGGGCGGTGCGGTCGGCGACCGGATCGCCGGGTCCGGAATGAGTAAAACCGGCGTACTTGGCGCCACCGCTGGTGAACCGATCGGCCGTGCCACCGGTTAACGAGGCGTCGTCAGTAGAGTAGCCAAAGCCGTAAGAGCCGGCGCTAAATGTTGTCGGCGTGGCGTTAGTGCCGGTCCAGTCATCAAGCGTTACCCCGCCAAAGCGAACATTGGTCATCGCTTGAGTTGACCAAGCGTAAATGACGTAGCCGTTGACGGCGTTGCTGGTAGCAGTGAGAGTGGTGGTTTGATCGCTCGGATTTGAACCTGGCGTCACCACCCCGAAATCTTTCGAGGTTGAGTCAAGGGCTAGAGTTAAAGTTTCGTCAAACTGCCAGTTGGTATTGCTACCGCAATCAGTGTTGGTCCCGTCCGAAGCAATGATCGTCGCTCCACCGGAAGCGTCGGAGTGGGAGACATTGATGTACGAAACTTTGGTTTGAGCGTTACCGACCGCGGTCACATTCAATAGCCACGTACCCGTCGTCGTCGAATTTCTAAAGTAAAGACGGGTGCCGACGGCTTGACCGTTCCAGTTCATATTATTGACAGTGTAAGTCGAGCCGGAATTATATTCGACTCGAACCGAAGCGGTCGTGATGGTGTAATTGTTTGTTACTGTTGCAGAAGCGGCAAAATCGACGCCTGCCACAAAACCGGTTCGTTCACAGTCCGAGGCATCGGTTCCAGAAGCATTTGAAAGTGTGAGGTTATAGAAAGATGAGCCGCCTGTTAGAGTACCGCTTAGGGTTTGGGTGGAGGTTCCGCTCAAAGCAACCGTTCCTGAATTAGCAGTAAAGGTTCCAGAGTTAGAGAAATTACCTTTCACTGTCATTGTCCCGCTACCGGCGGTAAGTGTGCCGTTAGTGATCGTTAGATTGCTATTAATAGTGATGTCGTTAGTACCGCTAACGGCGAAGGTTTCCGAGGCGTTATCAATCGTTAAGTTATTGTACGTTGCGTCGCCACAGGCCGCGCCGGATCCGGGGACGCTTGTATTCCCAGAACCGTTATTACCCGTAAATGCGGTCGTCGAAGTTGAGGGGGTTAGTGTGCCGTTTACAACTAACGGTGCTCCAGTGGTGCCAGACAGCGTCCAAGTTTTGGAGCCAGCGTCAAGGGTGTTCATGGCACAGCCCAACCCAGAGTGACTATTTATTGTAAGCACGTCAGTAACCGTGATTCCCCCCGCACCGGTGGCGGTACCCGTCTCGACCGGAACAAGGGTGCTAGTATTACCAAATTTCAAGGTATAGAATGTCCAGGCCGTTGCCCCGCCGAAGTTGCCGTCAGCGGTCAGCGTTGTGGTGCCGCCGGTAAGGTTGATTGTACCGTTGCCGGTAATGTCACCACCAGCAACAGTTAGATTCTGGGTGCCAAGAAGAGACCCCGCCGTCATCGTCAGATCGTTGGTAACAGCAACCGCCGCGCTCGGCGTCCACTCACCACCGGAACCGTTGAAGGTCAGGTTGTAAAATGCCGATGTTCCGCTTAAAGTTCCCCCCAAAGTATTGCCGGTATCAGTCGCGTCGAATGTGACGGTACCGGAACTGTTAGTGAATGTGCCGGAATTGCTATAATTTCCACCTATGGTCATAGAGCTTGGAGAGGTAAAGGTTCCGGCGGTAATAATAAGATTATTATTAATGTCCACCGCACCGTTAGGCGCAACCGTACTGCCCGAACCGTTCAGGGTTAGGTTATAGAGGGATTGGCCGTTCGGGGCGTACGTCAGGGTGCCGGAGGTATTAGTCCAGGTCAGGGTAGAGGTGCCGGGCGTAACGGTAACTGATGCCGAGCCGTTCACAAACAGGACGTTTCCTTTAACGTCAACGGATGCACTGCCCATGTCGAGGGTGTGCGTCACAGCGGCGTCTGTCATCAAAATAGCGTCGGAAGTCCCGTTACTTAAAGTCACGGCGCTGGAACCGAGGTTTAAAGCGACCGCTCCGAGGTTGGAAGTAGCACCAATTGAGATTCTTTTAGCCGTTAAAGAGAAATTTGAGGTGTTGACTGTTGTTCCGGTAATGCCCGTACCGGCAAAGGGTTGAAGAGTGCCGGTGGTCGTAACATTGCCCGCAAAGTTCCAGATATTGCTGTTGCCGGCACTAGCATAAGGGTTAATATTCCAGGTGCCGTAATCCCCGCCGGCGATATTGATTGTGATAGCAGTGACAATAGCCCGATAGTACAGCCCGACACTCGTACCGGAGAGAGTGGTGGCGGAGGCAAAGACAACCGGAGTGTATGTTCCGGCGCTAGCCATGATTGAGTAGAAAGAATATGTCAGGCTTGAGGTGACCGTGCCGCCGTTAAGGGTTAGGGTACCGAAGGCATCGGTACGGGCAGTAGTGGCGGCCAAGGTGGTGGTTTTGGTGGAGTAGCCGATCGAGAGGTTTTGGAATTGAGTGAAGGCGCTCCCCAAAATGCTACCGTCACCGTTCATTACTACCGTAGACGTGCCACGATTCAGCGTTGCTCCAGTGTTGAACGTCCAGTGTCGGCTGATTGTAATTGTTGAGGCGTTGGCGGTGAAGGTGCCGTTGATGGTCATATCTCTCGTGACGTTAATGGCATAGTTACTAGCGGTGGTGTCGAGCGTTCCCAATGTGACGGTTAAATCGTTACTAGCTCCGGTTGTACCCTCTAAAACAAAGGTTTCGGAGGAATTATTAGTATCAAGGTTGTAGAATGTTGCCGTTTGGACAGTGGTATTGCCCGCGGCATTATTGCCGGTATAGGTGAAAGTGGAGGTTGAGGCGGTTAACGCTCCGGCTGGAGAGGCAAGTAACTGGAACGGGTTGCCGGCGGTACCGGAGAGCGTCCAAGTTCGGTTGCCGGCGTCGAGGGTTGTTGGGCAACTATCGAGGGATTTTCCTACTAATAAGACACTTGTCATAGTAATTCCGCCACTACCGCCGGTTTGTGTTGAATAAGTAACTGTCCCGCAAGGACCAGCAGCATTACTGGAAGAGAACGTCAAACTGCTAAAGGTCCAGGCGGTGGTGCCCGAAGTAGTCCCGAAATTTTTTGATGAACTTGCCCGTTGTTCAAACGTTCCGCCGGTCAAATTAATCGTTCCGGCCGTGCCAGCAACATTACCGTTAACGGTCACGTTTTGGGTACCGTTCAGAGTACCGGCGGTCATAGTGAGGTCGTTGGTGACACTTAAAGCATCCTGCGGAGTGATACTGTCGCCAGTGTCATCAATTATTAGGTTATAGAAACTCTGTCCAGCCGAAGTAATATTGCCGGCAGCGGTGGTGTTACCCATTGTAACGGTGGAAGTCCCGGGGGTGATTACGGCAGTATCAGCATTATTCCAGTCCCCACCGACGGTATAACTTGCCGAGCCGAGACTCATTGCCACAGAACCGGAGGTAGATAAAAATCTAAAATTAGTACCGACGGTAAAGTTGGTGTTATTGACGGTGTTATCAATCGTTAATGTACCGGTAATAGTGCTGTTGGTAAGAAACGATGAGCCAACGGTCATCGTTCCCGCACCGATGGTATAGGTGGGGGTACTAGCAGGTGGTGCGAAATAAAGATTGCCGCCGTAAGTATAGGCGGGGATGGTAGTCGAACTGGTCATGGAGTATTGGAAGTTACTCACACTGATTGTACCGCTGAAACTGTAAGTTGGGGTGGCAACGCTGACATAAAAACAACCGCTCCCACCGAGCGTGCCGGCGATAGTGATAGTGGTGCCGGTTCCGCCATTTTGATTAATCTGATTACTGCTATCACAGCTGGCATTAGTGTTGAGCGTTCCTTGAATGTTGAGGTCGTTGACAATATTTATTCTCGACCCAGTTGCTTCGGTGTAGCTGGCACCACCGGAGATGGTTAGTTTATAAAAGTGAGTACTGATACCAGTGGTGGTAATGGTTTTCGTTGTTCCTGAGAAGACCACGGTGGAGGTACCGTACCCGGTTGATTGGGTACTCCAAGTGGTGTTGCTCTGGCTCCAGTTGCCGGAAACTGTCAGGGTGGAGGCCTGGGCTTTAAAAGTGGTGGTGCTGGCCATACTCCAATCGCCGGTCACCGTCATCGGGTGGTTAGACCCGGAGACCGTATCAACCGTTCCGAGAGTTAAGGTAAAGTTGCCACCAGCGTTGGTGGTTCCTTCGAGTACATAGGTTTCAACATTGCCTGGCTCGTTGATAGTGAGGTGGTAGTAAGTGGCGGCCTGAATCCTGGTATTGCCCGCGCCGTTGTCACCGGTATAGGTGAAAGTGGAGGTTGAGGCGGTCAGCACTCCGGCCGGGGAAGCGAGAATTTGGAACGGGTCGCCGGCAGTGCCGCTTAATGTCCAGGTGCGGTTACCGGCATCTAATGTTGTTGTCGCTTCGGCGGCGTCAAGACTTTTACCAACCCTTAAGATATCGCTGACAGTAATTCCTCCCGAGCCGCCAGTCTGAGTGGTGACGGTAAACGGTGAGGAGGCATGAGAGTTAGAAAAAGTTAAGTCGTAGAAAGTCCAGGCGGTCGAGCCGGATGTGGTACCGAAGTTCTGAGCCGCTCCGACTCTCTGTTCGAAGGTGCCAGCCGTCATAGTAATCGTACCTGTACCAGCCACATTGCCTGTAGCAGTAATGTTGCCGGTACCGGTGAATGTGCCGTTAGCGCTTAGACTAAACGTCGTTAAGGTGTCCGACCCCATCGCCAAGGTATTGCTGGCTAGAACGTCGAGAATCTCATCCGTGTAGCTCGCACCTGGGTCAATCGCCAGCGTTGTGCCGGTATACTTGTGCATAACGTCTTCGTCAGCTCGGTAATCGTATAAGCCAAACAAGTTGGGGGCGTTACTCTGGTTGTCAGCGGAACCGACAGATAAAGTATGCGCGGTCAACACCATGCCTGTGATATTACCGCTACTATCCCAAACGGTGACTCCAGTTGACTCGTTAGCGTCGGTGGCACCATCGTGCCAGACAATTACCGTGGCAGCATTACGAACAAAAACGTTAGAGATTGACCAAGCGCTACTGGCGACGGTAGCCGTTTTGCCATCTTGGGCTACGCCGTCAACTGCTACGGCAACAGTAGCGGCATCTACATTAGAGCTACCAGCAATACTGATCGTCGAACCGATATCCAGCCAAGAGACACTTACCATGGCAAAATCCCAACTGGTAGTGACATTAGAGGTGCTGGTACCGGAGGCACTTGAAGATAGTCGCATTCTAGCGGTACCGGCGACTGAATTTAAGAAATTGTACGGCTTGGAGCGGTTGTTTTGACCCCATTGAGAGCTGGAAGCGGCGGATATAGCAAAGAATGTGTCGCTAAAAACTGCTGACGACGAAGTAGCGCTATTGGCGATTCCCTTCCAGCCGCCATCAGCGGTTCCTCCCAAGCCGTTACCGTCGTAATAACGGGTGCCGGGGGTGACTGCTAAAGCCGTGGCGCCACAGGCATTACCAGTGTAGCCACAACCTTGAGCTCGGAAGTAAGAGTGACTGGCAACAATCGATGTATTCGATGGGAGACTTAAGGAAAAGGTAACATTGGAAGCGGTCGCTTCTTCAATAACGGCGTCTTGGTCGTTATCGGCGACGAAATAAGAGTTGGATTCGCCAGTACCCATTGTCGTTGACTCATCTTCGGCCGGATTATCGAAGGTATTGATCGTGCCGGTGGTATCAATGTCCCGAGTATTGGAGCAGTTAGTGGCCGTGCCACTGCCAAAAGTAATCTCGCAGGCACTGGTGTCGGTATTGGTCGTGCCGATGGCAACATAGAGGGTGTCGACGCGGATAGTTAGAGTTGAGGCGGCACTGCCATAAAAGCCCACTCTGGCTTCACCGCCAGCAATGTAGTCGGCCAAGGTAATGTTGTTTTTCGCCCAGTAGCGGTTGGTATCAGTCGTTGAACAAGCCCAGGCGGTGGCGCTTAAATCCTCCCAAGCGGCGGAGGTGAAGTTATAGATTTTCGGCATCACATTGACGCCAGTCGTACTGCAAGAGGCCTGGGAGCCGACTAAAACCGTGTTGGCGCCGGTGTAAGAGCGGATACCCTTGTAAGACAAGTAAAAATCGGCGATTGTCCCAGCCGTGCCAGGCACTTGAAGGCGCAGATCGTCCAGGCCAGCGCTAGTGCTGTAGGCGGCCGAGGCCGAGTTACCCAAAGCAACGGCGTTGACATAGGTGCCGGTGGCGGTGCCGGAGCCAAGATTAGTGTAGCTGGCCGGTTGGTAGTTGGAATCAATCATCGGTTGAACCCGGACATAATCCATCCCTAAATTGGTACTACTTTGGGTAGTGGAGTAGAAACGAATCTTAACCCCAACGGTGGCATCAACAAAATTAGTGAGCGGTGTCGAGACGGAGGCGCCGCCGGTCGTGCCGGTTGACCAGTAGCCGTTATAGATATTCCAGACAAAGGCCGTGCCGGTGGTGGCGGAAGTCGAGGTGAAAGTAACATCGGCGTTCGAGACATTTTTAGTGTTGAGCGATCGCCAGCCACCGCCGGTACAGTTGGCGTCGGCGGCCGCGTCAACGCTGGTTGTTGAGACCCAGTCGCAGATTTGGAAAGTCAAACCAATGTTGGCGTTAGTGACCACTTGGGTATTGACCCTCATCATATTGGCGCCGAGCAATTTTACGTCTTTTAAATTAAGCTGGGCATTATAGTTGGTGCCGACAACATTGGCGCCGGCGATCACCCACTGGAAGCCATCTTGCGCCAGCGTGCCCTGCCAGCCACCGGTGTTAACGCCACCGGAAGTGGACGGGGCGGTAGCGGCTAGGCGCGAAGTTTCCGCGCCGGTCACCAGAGTATCGCTAGTTGGTACATAAGAAAAACGATTCGGAGTCGGGTTAGCGGTATCCTCAACCCAAGAGATACTGACCATCGCAAAGTCCCAAGCGGTGACGGAATTATTAGTCGTTTCGCCGCTGGTGGAGCTACGCAGGCGCATATTCATAACATTATTAACGGTGTCTAAAAAGTAGGTCGGGACAATAGCCGCGCCGGAGTTGTCAGCAAGCATACCCCAGTAAGGGGCTCCAGTTTGGAGGTTGATCATCTGGATGCTATCGTTATTTGCCTGGGTCGCCGAGCCGGAGGTATTGGCCTTGATATCCAGCCAGCCGCCGTTGAAGCCGTTCGACGGGTTACCAGAAGAAGCCAAGGATAAGTACTCGCGCAGTGACGGTTGAACCACCAAAGCCGGCGCGGTGGCGCTGGTACCAGCGGCAAAGCGAGCGGCGTAATAAGCGTTAGTCAACTGGGTACTACTGGGCAGGGTGACGGGAAAGTTAATGTTCGAGGCAGTGGCTTCTTCAGTAGTAGCGTCAGCGTCGTTGTCATAAGGGTAAAAATCGTTGCCGTAGGTATTAGATTCATCGGCGGCGGTGTTGTCAAAAGTAGCAGTGGTACCAGTCAAGTCGATATTGCGAGTATTGGTGCAGTTAGTAGCAGTGCCACTACCAAAAGTGATCTCGCACTGGGCCGAGTCATCGTTGGTCGAGCCGATCATTATATATAGAAAATCCAGCCGAATAGTGGTGGTGGAGTTACCGGAGCCGTACCAACCGATTCGAATTTCGTTACTGGAAATATAGTTACTAATCGTCACATTGTTCTTGGCCCAGGCGCCAACCGCGTCACTGGTCGAGCAGGCAATGGCGCTAGTAGTTAAATCTTCCCAAAGACCGGAATTGAAGTTGTAGATTTTTGGCGTATGGTTAATGCCAGTTGCCGAACAGGAATAGTCAGCTCGAGCGTAAATAGTATTGGCACCGGTGTAAGTTCGAACATCCTTGAACGATAGATAGAAGTCTGATATCGCCCCGGCCGTTCCTGGTACCTGGAGTCGGTTAGCGTCACCAGAGTTGATATTTTGCTGACCCGAGACGAGGTTGCCGATCACCTGGGTATTAATGTAACTAGCGCCGGGAGTGCCACCAGTAGTTTGGGTAAAACTGGCCGGGTAATAATTGGGATCTATCTGAACAATAATTCGCAGATCATCAATAGCAATATTCGAAGCGACTTCACCATCAGAGTAGTAACGAATTTTTACGTTGCCCGAGCCATCGATAAAGTTCGAAAGGGGAGTAGAGATCGGTGTGCCTCCAGTTGTGCCGGTTGCCCAGTACCCATCATAGATTTGCCATTGATAACCAATGTTAGTAGTCGGCGTAATATCAATCGAGGCGTTAGAAGTGTTTTTTGTGTTAAGAATTCGCCAACCGCCACCGGTACACTGCGCATCAGCGGCATAATCTACTGAAGTGGTTGAAGTCCAATCGCAAATCTGAACCTGGGTAGCTAATGTCGCCGAATCCAAGTCAAACATCGAATGGATAATGATTTTATTAGCGTTTTGGAGTTGAACACCGACGAAATTAAGCTGAACATCGAGGTTGGGAGTTCCCGCACCGACCGAGTCAACAATCCAGTGGTAGCTGTCGCGGACAAGGGTTCCTTTCCAAGAACCAGTGTTAACACCTTCGGCTGCCGCTACCGCTCCAGCGTTGACTTGCGTTTCGGTGCCGGTCACTAGCGTGCCAGACGTTGGAGTATAAGCATAGGTTTTAGCTAGCACTGGTTGGGGAGCGGCTGGTTTAAGTGGAGTTTTGGGGATATAAAGTAGTCCAGCAGAGCTGGTCATCGTTAGCAGAATCAGCAACAAAAGAATCGGAATACGGAACGGATTATTTCTCCAAGTATTCCAAATCAAGGTTACGCTCTGGCGATAGACATCCTTATAAACGCCATCAATCTTTCGGACGAGTTTCTGTCCAGAGCTCATACCCAGTCCTCCAATTTAGTGCTTGACAAATTAGCGCTGTTTGATATCATTCTTCTACATGCCCGGTA
>JBBTZC010000067.1:0-5111 GCA_038078495.1 Patescibacteria group bacterium
TATAAGCCGCACGGTGGTTTTCGGCTGGATAACCTTGGCACTAACCTGGTTAACGTAAGGGCGCCGCTTGATGCCAGAATCACACTAGCGAGTCGCTATCTCGAAATGGATGAAGTTCAATACTTGTTTGAGTTTGAGAACGACTGTGGGCTGAAGTATCGTTTCGACCATTTAAAGACGCTTTCGTCTAAGCTCCAGGCAATTGCCGAAAAACTACCCAAAGCCAAAATAGATGATTCCCGTACTAGTAGAGTTTCGGGAAAAATTTCCGTCACTGCCGGGGAAGTAGTGGCCACGTCCGTTGGTTTTGAAAAAAGCCCTGACGATAGTAGCCGACCCAATGTCGGCTTTGACTTTGGGTTATACGACACCAGGCAGAAAAATGAATCCTCAAAAGACTCTGCCTGGGTAGCGGCCCACGAAGAAGATGGCGATCAAGCGATCTACGCCGTCTGCTGGCTTGATGATTGGCTACCGGCCTCTGACGCCAAGATTCTCAAGGCTCTACCTGGTGGCGACTCCGTCAGCGGCAAAAAGAGCGACTACTGCAAGTAGCTCCACGTCTCCTGGTTAGAAGTTAAGATTTATTGGACTTACTCTACTTTTCGGCACATGATGGCCCCAACAACCAGGAGGCGTTGTGATAACACGTACGAAAGTGAGATTTATTCCTGCCGCCGTGGTACCAGCTAACCTTAGGGAACAGCTTGAGGCGTTAGGAGACTTAACGGGAGAAGTTTGCGTCGCAAGTACGTCCGGAGTGTGCGCCGTACTATTGCCAGTCGGGATTACTATCCCTGGTTTTTCATTGCCAGATGGAGAGGGTAGGCACTTCATCAACGTGCACCAGAATTGTCTCGAGGAGATCGTCTAACCAGCTTGATAGCTACCCCCCACCCCA
This sequence comes from Patescibacteria group bacterium, assembly GCA_038078495.1. GTDB lineage: Bacteria > Patescibacteriota > UBA1384 > 2-12-FULL-50-11 > 2-12-FULL-50-11 > JANLIQ01. Next base: position 902 of record JBBTZC010000067.1, read on the forward strand.
CCGCTTGGCTCATCCTAACCAAGCGGCTTTATTAGAAGCTCGACAATTGGTTTCTCAGGTGTAGAATCATATCCGATGGGTCGACTAACAGCATCATTGGTTGCAAATACTTACAAACTGGCTGTTAAACCCATACTCTTCAAACATGATCCGGAAGTTGCTCATCAAAAAATAACTACCCTTGGTGATAAACTTACTACCCATAAACAAATTCTGTCGATCGTTCGGTATCTGTTCGGTTACAGGAACCCAAGTCTTAGAAAGGTTGTGGCTGGGATCGAGTTTCCCTCACCGATTGGTTTAGCGGCTGGATTTGATTACGAGGCAAAGCTGCCCTGGGTATTAGATGCCTTGGGATTTGGCTTTGCGACCGTTGGCACAATTACCAACCTGCCTTGTCCGGGCAATTCCCGACCATGGCTCGGGCGTTTGGTTAAATCGCAAGCGTTACTCGTCAATAAGGGTTTCAAAAACGACGGGATCATTAAAATTTTGCCAAGGTTACAACAATTACCACCCAAAATGCCGGTTGGCTTGAGTATCGGCCAAACAAACTCACCAAAAATCGATACCGAAACAGAAGCAATCGAAGATATCGCGGCTTGCTTTGAATATGCCGAAATTCACCCGCACCAATGCGGTTACTACGAGCTTAATATCAGCTGTCCAAATATCCAAAAACATATCTCTTTCTATAACGAACCCTCGTTAACAAAGTTGCTGACTAAACTCGAGAAAATAAAGCTCACTCGTCCAGTTTTTATTAAATGTCCAATCAGTGTCAGCGACCAAGAACTGGTCGGTATTGCCGAGACAGCCAGCAAATTCTCATTTATTTCTGGTTTAGTAATTGGCAATTTACAGCTTGATCGTCAGCATCCGACGCTAGACAAGGACGAAGTGGCTAACTGCGGTCCCGGCAACTTTAGCGGTCGGCCGACCTGCGACCGCTCAACCGAACTGATAAAAATAATCCGTTCAACATTCGGCACTCGTTTTGCAATTATCGGTTGCGGCGGAGTTTTTGGAGTCGAAGACGCTCAAAACAAATTTGCCGCTGGCGCCGACTTAATTCAACTAATTACTGGCCTAATCTTTAAAGGTCCTCAGTTAGTTTCCGGAATCAATCACGACCTAACCCGCCAGAAGTAAAAAGAAACGCCTCGACCGATTCACGGCCGAGGCGAGAAACATTGGAAGCGTCGTCACCCTAACTTGTCCCGAACGCCTCTCGATCACCGTCAATTGAGCGTTGGATTGCCTGACGATCGGTTTCGTTGAGATCTTGACCAGCAAAGATCTTGTTGAGAACTCCCTCGTTATAGAAGCGAATTGCTGATGCTAGAACGTCATACTCGCGGAGGAGAAGGACGCTTAGCGGCAATGGCATAAACAGATCGTTGAGATTGTCGGAGCCAATCCGCACCCTGACACCAGCTAATAGCAGCTCTCGAATTCTCGCGATCGAATTTCGGGTCGGGCCGGAATGACAGCGCATCTGTCGCATAGACAGCGCCGCGTGCGGACAGACGATTACGCCGATTCGATTTTCGATCAAGCCGTCAATCAGTCGTTGGAAACGATCTTCCTCATAACCGGACGGTGAGATCATATGGACCGCCCAGATATCCGGTGGATTTTTGACACCAGCTGCTGTTACTGTCCATTTGACCGCTTCGATCAAGCGCTCAGTTCCGTCTTCCTCTGGGGTGTTTGTCTGATCGACGTGCACCTGCAGTGGAATGTTGTATTCGAGCGCCAAATCTAGCATGACTCGTAGGTGACCGTTGAAGCCGATCGGATGTGTTGGGTTGTCGTCGCGTTCCGGCAGACCCATCAAGAAATCTGCTTCTGGTGCCAACTGGCGAATCAGCTCATGTCGGTCCGAACCCCAGTCTTTGAAACCGAAAATCGGATAAGCACCGACTTTCAGGTCATATCCCCGAGCTAGGTACTCTCCCTGAAGCTCCTTGGCTATTCGGAAAGCTCGATCACCAATGTCAACTGAACAGTCGACAATTGCATTCATACCTGTCTCACCGGCAGTCATCTTCTCATCAACGACCGATCGCATCCGACTAAAAAGATTCTTTTCGGTGTAGGCCAGCCCTCGGTGAAGAACACCGGTTGTAGTTTGCTTTCGCTCGAGCGGAATATCGACAAACGCCGCCATTCCTCCTTCGTGCGCAAAGTATTCGTCGTCGTAGGTCTTGGCCCGATCCAGGTGGACATGGGGGTCAAACCAGCCAGTGCTAGATAAAATCTTGCTACGGCTACTCATATCTCCTCCAATTGATGAACGTTGCGAAAACTTGACCGTTCTCGCACTAGAGTGAAATTAAATGAAATCTATTGGGTCGTCAACAATCTGTCGAAACTCCGCAACGAAGAATTAACCAACCGGATTTATGACCGGCAAACAGGGCAGGACACTACGCCTCGAGCCGATACAGTCTAATTTTTGTCTTTTTGCCGAGATTCATCGTCTCGCAGGTTTTGGTCGGCTGGTGATTAGGAAACGAGAAGGCCAACGAGACGACAACGGTTTTTGTTCCAATGTGTTGGAATAGCCAGGGTTCGATTTGGGCGAGAGTTTCGTTAAGTAAATAGAGGTAGACCACGTCAGAAGTAGCTAATTTTTCTTCTAACTTATGGAAGTCGCCCTGGACGATTGTTACGTTTCTTGCTTGACCATGAATCCAAACGTTTACTTTCGAACTCCAGTAGCTGTAAACAGATCGATCAATACCAATACCCTTAGCCCCGAATTCGGCCGCGGCCAGAATTAGCGATCGAGCGTTCCCACAACCGAGGTCAATAATTGTTCGGCCTGGTGATAATTCAGCTAATTTCCAACCGTCACGAATTGCCTTCGGGCTAGCGTAAACAATTGGCGAGCCAATGATAGTGGCCACCAGAAGTGACAACTGCCAAAAGAGAACAAAAACCGAAAGAATTAATATCAATAACAGGGTGAATAGCATCTTTGGATTACTGCGTTCATTTCAATTATAAGATTAATATACCGAACAATCACCGTATATTGCAGGTTAACATCTGTGATGATCATAGGTAGATGTTACCATTTTTCGGAAGAGGACTACTCGCTTGTTGCGTTGGTTCTGGCATACTAGGGAACGTAAAATGCCTTCCATGAATAGTAAGAAGATTTCCGGCGCCCATACCAGCAGAATCAAGGTAGCTGAATGCATAATCGAATCTGCCAGTAAGCTCGACTGTGTGAGTAAGATCGTTCTTGGCGTTATAAAACAGGTAAAATCGCCGTCCGTATACAAAAATATAAAGATAGCAGAGATACCGGCCGGAATTAGAATTAAGGTTCGTGGTCCAAAATCAGTCCAGGAGCTCTTTATATACACAAACGATCGTCCAGCAGCGACCGATGTTATTTTAAAAGCTTTTCGGGATTAGGCAAAAGCCCCTCGAGCGATTGCTCGTGGGGCTCCCAAAGTTGGCCTAGTCTTATATTTTACTTCTTGTTGAGGAACTCGGTAATCTTTTGATTAACCTGCGAGTCTGACTTCATATCGTCGATGTGGCTAATTCGGTCGCGGTTGATCCGCATCACCCCACTTGGGCCGTAAATTTCATCTCCCAGTTTGATCAGATCAACCGAAGAAGTAGACGGAGCGGGAGCTTTATCGTCAGCCGGCGTTAACGAAGGTTGAGATCGTAGGTAATAGACATCTTTTAGAAGGACCACTTGATTATGCAAGTCGCTAGCGTAACCAAAGAAGATCTGACCGTCAGCCATAAACACTGCCTGTCGAGGTCCTGAGGTGTTTGGACGACTACTCTGCCAAGACGCATACCCATACCAGGCTACTGCTACTACGATTATAACTCCTAGAATCGTTCCCAAGAAATTCTTATTCATTTATTACTAGTCTCCCTTTCTATATATTATATTGCTTAAACTTACTGCCTAATGCGGACACCTTAACTAGCGATGTCTCCACCGATCGGCAACCAACCTCAATACTAATATTTTCTGACAAGAAATCAAATCCTAGAATTCCAAGCTTCTTTGGATCTTGGCTGAGTCTCCTTGGATATAAGAGTGGTTTTCTTCTTCTCTATTCAGCCTCCACTGGATTGATTTGAACCAGTTGAGACGGGTCTTGACAAGTTGTCAGTATCGCCCATAGTAGAATAGTGAGTAGTTGGTTTGTACTGGTCGACAACAGTC